>NZ_JBHYCW010000012.1:0-101520 GCF_051861365.1 Sediminibacterium sp.
ATAGGCTTACCCAGTAAATACCCGTTGCTTCCATAGCCACCGTATCTACTTTGCATTGAAGAAGCCAAGCGGCTATTTCGTGTAGATCATCTGTAAAAGAGCCGAATGAGCGAATGGATTGTTCTGCTGCATCTGGATTAACTGCAACATAATGCTCTCGGCTAGCAATGTCTATACCCGCTGCATTCGGATATAGAACAGGAAAACCAGCTTTCTTTTTCATAAATTGCATTTAAGGATTAATTAAAATGCAGTGCTATCAGTTCTTTAGAAGAACATGTATAATCTCTTAAACGGGGTTAGCATAAGCTACCACCAAAAATTGGTTGTCATTTAAAGAACTTTGCCAAACTTGACATCGGGTTCGTAACACCATATCAAAAAAAACGGCATGTGGTAGCACTGCTTTTACAAGTTACTTTATCAGGTTTGGAGTTCCTACTGCTAATCACTTGATAAAAAAGTAACAAAAAAATCTCCAAAGGAGTCCTTCGGACAAGGCTCCAGAAAAAAAGCTAAAATTTCCTTCGTTACGCTACAAAAGATGTCCGAAGGACTCCTGTGGAGAAGTCTAAAGCCCAATGTTTGTTCCTTGATTTAGCGAAGCTGTGCTTCAGCTATTGGATATATCCAAGCATCATCTTTTGCTTAACGCTACACTACGTAAATTTCTTAACGCTTTTTTTCTGAGGCCGGAAAATTAAAACAATAGTCATAAGTGTTCGTGTATATGCTACTTAATCCTAAATCAGAAAATAAAGGGACATAAAAAACTGTAAAATATAAGGATGTTAAAATGAACAATTTTTAATCAGTCCCTGTGGACGGGCCTCATTGGGGTCGGTGTCAAGCGAAGCGAAGACAGATCAGATCATGCGTAGCAGATCTGATCAGAGGCCAATGCAGCCCGGGAACAGGGACGGGGCCATTCGGCCCAGGAGTAATATAGAGTTTTGACAATTAGAGTGATTTTAAATAGTACAACACGTTACTGATTAGTAAGGGAGTATCACCCAAAAACTGTTGTCATCACTAGAATAGACTATCGCTATATGTCTTACATTTGAAGCATAATTTTTTCCATGCCACACGAAGCGATTTCTGTATTTGATATGTTTAAAATTGGGGTTGGGCCCTCCAGTTCCCATACCCTGGGTCCATGGAGGGCTGCTTTGCGTTGTGTGGACACGATTCGGGCAAAAGGTGGACTGGATCAGGTGCTTTCAATAACCGTGCTGCTGTATGGTTCTTTGGCCAAAACAGGAAAGGGGCATGGTACCGATATTGCAGTGATGCTTGGATTGTGTGGGGAAGACCCTGTAACCATTGATGTGAATAGTATTACACCTAAAATTCAGCAGATTCAAAACTCACAGCAATTGTTGTTGGGTGGAGAGCAAGCGCTACGTTTTATCCTTCCCGATCATCTTCAGTTTCTTCATCAGGAAACGTTGCCCTTTCATCCGAACGGACTTTCCTTCTTGATTGAATTGAAAAATGGAGAACATTGGAGTGAAACCTATTATTCCATCGGAGGTGGATTTGTAGTGAAGGAAGGCGAAGACAAAAATGCACAACAGCAAGTGGATCTTCCATTTCCTGTGAATACAGCTGATGATTTACTGCATTGGTGTATGAAGACAGGCATGTCGGTGAATGAAGTGGTGATGGAGAATGAACAGGCTTGGCGTTCAGAAGAAGCGACTCGTTCAGGCGTGTTGAATATTTGGCATACCATGCGCGATTGTATTTATCGTGGCTGTCATACCAAAGGTGAATTACCCGGAGGATTACAAGTACGAAGAAGAGCATTTGATCTGAATAAAAAACTGATACAACAAAATACGTACACAGATTATTCATCTTGGATTGAGGCGATTAGAAAGGGTGGACATGATTTCAAATACATTCTAGATTGGGTGAGTTGTTTTGCATTGGCAGTGAATGAAGAGAATGCTTCTTTCGGAAGAGTAGTAACAGCGCCTACCAATGGAGCTGCGGGTGTGATTCCGGCAGTATTACAATATTTTATTGCATTCTGTGACGGGTTGGATGATGAGAAGATCATTCGTTTCTTACTTACCGCTTCAGAGATAGGAAGTATTTTCAAAAAAGGAGCTACCATTTCTGCAGCCATGGGTGGATGTCAGGCAGAAATAGGTGTATCTTCTGCGATGGCTGCTGCGGCATTAACAGAATCATTAGGTGGCACCCAACGTCAAACCCTGATGGCTGCTGAAATTGCCATGGAACATCATTTAGGTTTAACCTGTGATCCTATTGGTGGACTAGTGCAAGTGCCTTGTATTGAAAGAAATACCATGGGTGCTATTAAAGCCATTACAGCTTCACAGTTGGCATTACAAAGCTCTCCCGATTATGCCAAAGTGAGTCTGGATAAAGTCATCAAAACCATGTGGGATACTGCGCTGGATATGAGCAGCAAATACAAAGAAACCGCAGACGGGGGATTGGCGATTCATATTCCGATTAGTTTGCCGGAATGTTAAGTTTGATTTTTTGATCTTTGATTTTTTGATTTGAAAAAAGATCAAGAAATGAAAGATCAAATGATTCCTAAGCCTCAGTAAGCAGTAACTTTATCAGAAATGAATCATGTTGAAACGAATTGTCATTCTGGGTGCTGGATTTGCAGGCTTACAGTTGGCACGCAGACTGAAGGGGACTGATTTTGATATTACCCTGATTGACCAGTACAATTTTCATCAGTTTCAACCGCTGTTTTATCAGGTAGCTACTGCCAGATTGGAACCCAGTTCTATCTCTTTCCCCCTTCGCAAAGTTTTTCAGAATAAAACCAATATACATGTACGTATTGCGGCTATTACAAAAATAGATCGGGTAACAAAGGATGTATATACAGGTGCAGGTATTTTTCACTACGATTATCTTGTCATAGCTACCGGCTGTTCTACCAATTACTTTGGCAATGAAAATATTGAACGATTGGCTTTTCCAATGAAGTCTACTACAGAAGCCATTGCCTTACGAAATCATATACTGCTCAATTTTGAAAATGCATTGAACGCTTCCGGTGACGAGTTGAAAGCCATCATGAATATTGTGGTAGTAGGTGGAGGGCCAACAGGTGTAGAGTTATCAGGATCTTTGGCTGAACTCAAAAAGAATATCCTGCCACGTGATTATCCTGATATGGATTTTTCTAGTCTCAATGTGTTCTTGCTGGAAGCAGGCCCTGCTTTATTAAGTCCTATGACTAAAGTGTCACAAGAAGTGTCAAAGACTTATCTGGAGTCTATGGGTGTTCAGGTAAAACTAAATACGCTGGTAAAAGATTATAACGGACAATCTGTTTTGCTGGCAGACGGAACCCATATTCCAACCAAAACATTGATATGGGCTGCTGGTGTTACAGGAAATGTACCGCAAGGTATAGATGATTCATTATTGGTTAGAGGGAATCGAATTAAAGTAGATCTTTTTAACAGGATGGAGGGAACCGATGATATTTTTGTTCTGGGAGATATTGCTTATATGGAAACCAAAGGGTTTCCGAAAGGACATCCGCAATTAGCCAATGTTGCCATTGCGCAGGCTAAAAATCTGGTACAAAACTTAAGGCGAATAGAGCATGGAAAAGTACTGCAACCATTTGTTTACAAAAGCCCCGGAACCATGGCTACGGTGGGTAAAAGGAAAGCAGTAGTGGATTTACCCTTCATGAGTTTTCAAGGACGTTTTGCCTGGTTTGTATGGATGTTTTTGCATCTAATGCTGATACTCAGTGTAAAAAATAAGCTCTTTATCTTTATCAACTGGGCTATCAGTTATTTTACCAATGACACCACTTTACGTTTAATACTATTACCAACCAAGCAGCAAACAGATTTGTACAAAGAAGCACAAACACCTCTTCAGGAGCGGATACACCATCTTTAATTTAGATCTTTGATTTCTTGAATTTTTGATCTTTGATTGAATTGCTTATTAAAATTATAAATCAAGAAATCACAGATCAAAAAATCAAAGATTCCGAGTAGTCTTTAATCTCATTATACAAAGTTCCTCTCTCCACCGGTTGTCTGTTCACTTGTTTGATCAAACGAACCAGTTCTTCGGTAGACATAGTAGGTGTTTGTTCTTCACTGCCGGCCATTGCATAAATCTTAGTGGAGTCATCGATGGTTCCGTCAATATCATTCACACCAAAAGATAGAGTCAACTGCGCATTTTGTCTACCCAGCATTGGCCAATAAGCTTTGATATGCGGGAAATTATCCATGTACAAACGAGATATGGCATACATCCGCATATCTTCTACCACCGATGATTCCGGAATATGGCTCATATCATTGTCTTTATTACGGAACTTAAGAGGAATGAATGTATTAAATCCTCCTGTCTCATCCTGCAACTGACGCAATCTTTCCATATGATCAATACGATGCCAGAACTGTTCGATATGTCCGTACAATAATGTGGCATTGCTATGCATGCCTAATTGATGTGCTGTTTTATGAATATGTAACCAGCCATCCGCATCTACTTTGTCTTCACAGATCTGTTTGCGTATGTCGGGATGAAATATTTCAGCGCCGCCACCCGGTAAAGAATCCAGTCCGGCCTCATGTGCTAAGCGCATACCTTCTTCCACACTCACTTTGGCTTTGCGGAACATATAATCCAATTCAACAGGTGTAAATGCTTTGACATGCAAATCCGGACGATGCGCTTTGATGGTTCTCAATAATTCAAGGAAAAAATCAAGATTCATTTTGGGGTGAACACCACCCACAATATGCACTTCTGTTACCGGTTTGCCATCATAGCTCTTAACAATATGCATCATTTGTTCAATACTCAATTCCCAGCCTTCTTCACGATGTGCATAGAGACGAGAGTAAGAACAGAATTTGCAGGAGAACACACAAACATTGGTGGGTTCAATATGGAAGTTTCGATTGAAATAGGTTTTATGACCATGTTTTTCCTCTCTTACCCAATTGGCAAGGGCACCCAGGTATGATAATGATCCTTTTTCGAAAAGGGTAACGCCATCTTCAAAGCTGATACGCTCTTTTCTGAGGATTTTTTCACCAATATTTTTCAAGTTGTAATCTGCCTGTGTAGCTACCAAAATAAAAGGTTCTGAAATTCGCGCGCTCATCTTCACTTGATTTAAGTGCAAATTTACAATTAATAATTAAGCTGCAGATTCCTTGATGGATGTTTTAACCCATCATAAAATCTGCGGCTTAAACAAAATATACTGCATTAATGAGCGGGTTTCAGTGGTGCATTAGGGTCATGTTTGTAGCGGAATACAAGTGGGAATAAAAGGCCTAGTACCAGTGCATATCCTGCGAAGGCAAGCCATATATTCTGCCAGTTTTTAACACCATCAATTGTAAAGTAGTCAACTACCCAGCCGCTGATGGTACCACCCAGAAAGGCGCCAATACCATTGGTCATAAGCATAAACAATCCTTGTGCGCTGGCCCTAATTTTTATATCGGCCTCTTTCTCTACAAATAGTGATCCCGAAATATTGAAGAAATCGAAAGCCATACCATAAATAATCATTGACAAAATGAGCAGATATAGTCCATCGCCTGGATCACCGATGGCAAAAAGTCCGAAACGGAATACCCATGCAAAGATGCTCAGTAGCATTACGTTTTTGATGCCAAATCTCTTCAGGAAGAAAGGGATGGTTAGAATAAATACAGTTTCAGAGATCTGAGAAATGGAAATCAGGATATTGGGGTGCTGAACACCAAAGGAATCGGGATAGGTAGTTTTAAAATCATCGAGAAAAGGTCCGCCAAACGCATTGGTAATTTGCAGAGCAGCACCCAATAACATGGCAAAAAGGAAGAAAATGATCATCTTCTTTCTTTTGAACAACACAAAAGCATCGAGTCCTAAAGCAGAAACAATTCCTTTGCCTACTTTTTTTCCGCTGGGTGGACATTTACTCATAGTAAATGCATACAAACCCAAAACAATACCTGCAGTGGCGCTAACGTATAATTGATTGGTACTTTTGGTCCAGCCCATCAGGTCAACCAGCCACATGGCCACAATAAAGCCGATGGTTCCAAATACACGGATAAAAGGAAAATCCTTCACAATATCCAGTCCTTTTTTTTCCAGTACGATATAGGATACGGTATTGTTCAATGCAATGGTGGGCATGAATACGCACGCATTCAGCAGCATGATGATATAAAAAGTGGGATAGTCCTGCACCGTTGAGGCCCAGATGAGTAAAAGTGCACCAATAATATGACAGGCCCCGAGTACCCTTTCGGCATTGATCCATCGGTCGGCAACAATACCCAGTAAGGCAGGCATAAACAGGGAAGCAATACCCATGGTAGCATATACGGCACCTATTTGTCCACCGGAGAACCCTAATGAAACGGCCATATAACTACCCAGTGAAATGAGCCATGAACCCCAGACAAAAAACTCCAGGAAATTCATCAGTATCAAACGAGGCTTGATATTATTCATGCAACAAGCAGTTTAGTGTTAGAAATCAGCGAGGAAGATAGGGAAAATCAGTGAGTCGGAGGGAGACAGGAAGTCTGGAAGATGGGAAGCCGGCACGCATGCGAACAATTTGCATAAAATAAAAAGGAACCAACCCACAAGGTCAGTTCCTCTCAAAAGCTAGTAGCTAGCAGCTAGCAGCTCGCAGGTTATAAATGTGACTGAATCTTCTTATCCAACACAGATTTAGGAACTGCACCAATTTGTTTGTCGACGATCTGTCCGCCTTTGATGAAAAGGATGGCAGGGATAGAAGTGATACCATAATTCACACTGAGGTTGGGGTTATGGTCTACATTTACTTTTCCTACGTTGATCTTACCGTCGTAATCTTTTGCCAGTTCTTCAATAACGGGTCCGATAGCGCGGCAAGGTCCGCACCACTCTGCCCAGAAATCTACTACGGTCAGTTTATCACTATCCAGTACGGTAGACTGGAAATTCGCGTCTGTTAATTCTAAAGCCATTGTTTTTATTTTTTAGATGTTTAATTTTTTGAAAAGTCCATGGTCCATGGTCGATGGTCCATAGTTAGCAATCTCTGCTTTGCCATGGACCATTAGCTATGGACTATGGACCAAAAGACAAATTTAAGCCCAAACCCCCATCTCTGCCCCTTTGACTTTTCCACGGCTGTTATTAATGACGTTAGGGCAGGGAAAACCTGACAGGGGGGCATGAAGAAAGAATAAGAAATCAGTAATATTAAATAATAAATGGGAAGCGAGGATTTGTACTTACGGATATATATTGCAAGCATGATTTGAAATATCTATATTTACTCATATGTTTTGAATTAAGCAGAAGTAAGAGTATCATTATCTAGAATCAGTATAACGATATTTAATGTTTCCCAAAGTGCATTTAGTAACGCAAAAATTTATATGATACCAGATTACCAAACCTTAATGCTTCCGCTTTTAGAGCTACTTTCTGACAAAAAAGAGCATGAATTGCAAGATTTAATTAAAATTCTTTCAGATAAGTTTAATTTAACCGAGGAAGAAAGGAATGAGCTTTTGCCAAGTGGCAATCAGGAAATTATCAATAATCGAGTCGGTTGGGCAAGGACTTATCTGAAAAAAGCTAATCTTTTAACTTCTCCTAGACGGGCTACTTTTAAAATAACCGATCAAGGATTGGAGGTGCTTAAAAAGAAACCAACTAAAATTGACGTGAAGTTTTTACAAGGTTTAGATGATTTTAAACGATGGCAGACTTCATACCAAACAAATTATCAAAACAAGAAAGATAATTTGATAAACGAAGAAAGTATAACAGAAATTGAACAAGGAAGAACACCTGAAGAATTACTCGACTACTCATTTCAAAAGCTTAAAGAGGAATTAGCATTAGAATTAATTGATAAAATTAAAAATTGTTCACCTGCTTTTTTTGAACGACTTGTAATCGATCTTTTAATAAAAATGGGGTACGGAGGCTCAAAGAAAGAAGCCGGGCAGGTTATTGGAAAGTCTGGTGATGGCGGTATTGATGGGATAATAAAAGAAGACAGGTTAGGGCTTGACACTATTTACATCCAAGCAAAAAAATGGGAAAATACTGTGCCAGTTGCTCAAGTAAGAGATTTTGCAGGTTCATTACTTTCAAAAAAAGCCAAGAAAGGTATCTTTATTTCAACGTCAAACTATCCGAAAGGGGCATATGATTTTGTAGATAGCATAGAGCCTAAAATCGTTCTCATTGATGGGAAAGAATTAGCTGAATTGATGATACAGCATAATGTAGGAATGGCAACGAGAAGTTTTTATGAAATTAAAAAACTTGATCTTGATTATTTTGAAGAAGCTTAAGATTATGTCGGGGTCTTATTTTCTGGGCGTTAACTTTTTGAAAGTTCCGAAACTTTCCAAAAGTTTCTCATCTCGGTTTTTTTAACCACGTAAGAACAGGGTAAACTTGACAGTGGAGCATTTTCAGAAATTATACTGAGGAAATATTTAATTTATTGCTCTTTTATAATCGTATCATACATGGCAGTCAAAGAAATCCTTACTGAACTACAATCACTCAGCAACGAAAAAATGATGGCCATCAACACCAAAGCCGGTGCCGGTAAGAACCAGTTTGGGGTGAAGATGGGAGATATCAGAAATATCGCCAAAAAGCTAAAGACCAATCATGAATTGGGTTTACAGTTGTGGAATGCAGGTAATATTGAAGCGCAGTTTTTGGCAATACTCATCATGAAACCTGATCTACTCACCGCGAAGCAGTTGGATACAATGGTGCAACAAATTGATTTTACCCATGTGGCAGATTGGTTCAGTTCTTATATTCTGAAAGACCATCCGGCGAAAGAAGCACTCAGAATACAATGGCTCAAATCGAAAAACAAATGGGCTTTGCGTGCCGGTTGGAGTTTGATGGCCGGTAAGATCGCCAGAGATGCCGGTGAATTAGATTTAGATGCTTTATTAAAACAATTACAAAAAGAAATGCCCAAGGCAGTACCTGAAGTTCAATGGACGATGAACTTTGCATTGGCATATATCGGTATTCATCATCCTGCTTATCGTAAGAAGGCATTAAGTATAGGCGAGGAGTTGGGAATTTATCGTGATTATCCTGTTTCTAAAGGATGTACTTCTCCATTCGCGCCCATTTGGATCAACGAAATGGTCAAAAGACAATCAAAATAAAAACTCAGTGAATCTCCTGCGGTGAACCTCAAAAGTCACTGGGGTTGAGAATGAATATATTGGATATGGTTTATTCTTTATTAAAATAAATTTATTGTTTTTCAATAAATATTTTCTATTTTTGTGTCATCATTCAAAAATACCCAAGATGACAACCACCAACAACTTTGTATTCAAAGCCCTCACCATCATTGCCTGGCTCATTTTTATTGGTCTTTGTATAGAGGCAGGCGGGCTGGTAGTTAATTGTATTTTCACGATCATTAAACCGGAGATGGTAGATCGACTTTACCAGAAATTGGATTTGACTGATATGTATGCGCGTAGTCAATGGGCTTTCTTTAGTATGTACAGTTTTATTTTGATGATTGCTTTTTTGAAAGCTGGTCTATTTTACAGACTCGCCATGCTGTTAACCAAGATTGATCTGATGAAACCCTTCAGCGATTTTACTGCCGGACAAATCTTGCAGATCAGTTATTACACATTTTCAATTGGTCTCTTTAGTTATGTTGCACGTCAGTCTGCGAAGACAATGCAGCATCATGGTTTTCTCACCGAGAAATTAAATGCATTTTGGGAAGACGCTCAGGCTTTTATATTAATGGCTGCAGTGGTGTATGTGATTGCACAAATATTTAAAAGAGGGTTGGCGCTTCAAAAAGAAAACGACTTAACCGTATAATACATGCCCATAATCGTAAACTTAGATGTGATGATGGCGAAGCGTAAAATGTCGCTGAACGAATTATCCGGTAAAGTTGATATTACACTTTCCAATCTTTCTATCTTAAAAACAGGAAAGGCCAAAGCTATACGCTTCAACACACTGGATGCCATTTGTAAGGCATTGAACTGTCAGCCTGCGGATATATTGGAATACCTGCCTGACCCTTCGTCGCCATTTCTGACTGCGTCAGAAAGCGACTCAGGGTGACAGGTTTAGTTCCACACTCATTGTCGCCCTTCGTCGCTTTGATCAAATATTTCTCTCATCCTCTGTTGTGAATTTGTGCTGATAATAACCGCAGTGACGCAGAGTTTAAACACGGAGTTGCACGGAGGAGGGGTTGAAAAAATGTAAGTATCGATTGATTTTAGTTGTATGTATTACACTAAATCCCGAGTTTGCATTCCAATTCATTATGATGCTTACACAGATCCATCCCAAATTACCCATGCGCAATAAAGAAAATACCAAAACATATTACCAGCAAGTGGGTTTTGCAATAAGTGCAGATTATGGTGATTACCTCATCATTCAAAAAGATAGCATTGAAATACATTTTTTTGGATTCCCGGATCTTGATCCGCTGACCAATTACGGGCAAGTGTATATCAGAACAAATGATATTGATCAACTGTATCAAACTTTTCAGGAAAATAAAGTAGCCATTCATCCCAATGCTCCTTTGGCTGAAAAGCCCTGGGGGCAAAAGGAATTTTCACTACTAGATCCGGATCACAACCTACTCACTTTCGGACAACCCCTATAATTCCGTGTACCTCTGTGCCTAACTCCGTGCAACTCCTGTGGTTCTATTTTTTACCCACAGATTGACACGGAGTTAGGCGCAGAGTTGCACAGAGTAGGTTACTTTTTTCGGAAAGGTTGTATTTTGAAATAAGTGGCTGTTCTCCACAACCACTCCACCGGACCAAAATAAAATTGTTTAAACCACCATTTACAAAAGAATGCTTGTACAATAAAAAATGCAATGGCAATTAACCAGTTGAGCCAAGGGGGTGTTACACCTACCAATCCAAAACCAAATCCAAAAAATAACACCAGTCCGAGTGCAGTTTGTAGTAAGTAACTGGTCAAAGCCATTTTTCCGATAGGAGCCAATGGGTATAATAAGTTTTGCCAAAATTTTCGGTTCATCAATAATGTGATTCCTGTGACATAGAAAACCACTAGGGAGGCGTTGTTCAGGTTAAACAATGTGCCAAAAATTAAGCCTACCACCGGACTTCTTTCCCAGCCGAGTTTAAAACCTTCATTTAATCCATAGATACCAAGTCCACCTATGAGTGTTACCAAAACAACCCAACCGGATTTGTTTTTTATCTTTTTGAAAATGGGTTTTAAATCTTCTGCGCTCATCGCAAACCAGCCCTTTCTGCCACTATACATTCCCAATAAGAAAAAGCCTAAGGTTACATAAATACGACCACTACCAAATTGGAAATCGAATTTCTCTCCAATGCTGATGATATTGTTTTTCATCATGGTCCAAATATCAATTTGGTAAACATTCTTGAAAAATGCTTGAGAAGGATCAGGTCCTGGTGGTGGTCCGGATGGTGGGGGAGGCGGTGGGGTAGTAGATGTAAGATGTTCTATCAGTCCGGGTAACTGCATTAACAAACTTGGCAAATTGATCGCCAATAAGATACCGATTGTAAGTATCCATTTGTTACTCAATTTCCTCATGGGCAAAAGAATGAAACCTAATGGTGCATAAATGGATAAGATATCTCCTCTCCAAAAAGCATGATGGATCAAGCCAATGATTCCCATAATGGTGATGCGCCATGCATAGCGCCAAACAAAGGGTCTCCCGCTTTCTTCCATGCTATTCATTTGGAGAAAAAAACTCAATCCAAACAAAAAGGAAAAGAAGGCGAAGAATTTTCCGGAGATCAGTATTTCATTCAGGAATCCCAGAATGCCACTGGCCGTGTCATTGTGTTTTTGAAAATATTCACCGGGTAATGGACCGGCATTGTACCAATAAATCATATGTGCAAGTAGAATCCCAAGTAGGGCAAATCCACGTAATGCATCTACTGTTATGATCCGTTGCTTCCGGGTCTCAGATGACATGGGGTCTGTTTTAGCAACAAGAAGCTATTTTTTCATGGTAAAAAACAGACAAAAATGGATAAACAGCGTTTTTGATAGATAAATGGTGATTAGGATGAAGGCACAGATCAAAGTATTTGTATCAACCCACCACAGCAACATTCACATCTAAATCCGGGTTCTCCAATAAAAAATGAGCCATTTCCTCATTCATCATAAATCCTTTTTCCAGTGAATACATACTTACTTTCAATTGTTCGCGAGGCTCATAAATATTGAAACGCAAAGATGACTTGCCTGGATGCTCACGCACATTTTTATCAATGAATGATACAAAATCCGTCGTTACAGATGCCGGATGTATGTTGATCTCGATGCTTCTGGTTAAGTTTTGCTTGACTGTTTCCAATAAAGACATCACGTTTACTTTGAACTCGAAATTATTGGGTTGATTAAATCTTGAGCGGAAAAAACCGGTCAGCAATATATTTTGTCCTTTTTCTAAATAATTCTGAAATTTGATATAATCTTCGCTCCACAAAATGAAATCTGTTTTACCACTGAAATCTTCAATGACAAAAGAGCCAAAGTTTTTTCCGGTCTTGGTAACCCTGTGCTGAACATCAATCACCAAGCCTGCTACACGAATTTGTTTGCCGGGATTGGGTTGTAAATGCAAGGTCTGTTTGATCTCATTGAAATCATTGATACTGGTAATACCATAATATTTCAACTCAAACTTGAAATGATCCAAAGGATGTCCACTCATGAACATCCCTGTTACATCTTTCTCATGATCCAATAACTCGGTGAGTGTCCAAGGTTCTACATTCGCAATTTTAGGAATAGGCACTTGCATGGCAGAAGACATATCACCAAACAGAGTGTTGGTACTTGCCGCAGCAGCAGATTGATTGGCTTGTCCGTAATTGATGATTTTCTCTAAACCCGATATTTTTTCACCATCTGCTATATGGAAATATTGTGCCCTGTGAAACTCTTTAAAACAATCAAAAGCACCTGAATAGGCAAGACTTTCCAATGATTTCTTGTTGACACTTCTTTGGATCACCCTTTTGATAAAATCAAAAATATCTTGGTACCAACCATTCTTTTCTCTTTCTATAATTATATTTTCTACAGCCGCTTCACCCACACCTTTCAATCCACCTAACCCAAAACGAATCTCTCCATTTTTATTCACTGCAAAACCTTTCAATGATTCATTGATATCCGGTCCCAGTACTTTAATACCCATTCGTTTGCACTCTTCCATGAAGAAAGTAATCTTTTCAATACTTCCTGCATGATTCAAAACTGCCGACATGTATTCACCCGGATAATGCGCTTTCAAATAAGCAGTCTGATAAGCTACAAAAGCATAACAGGTAGAGTGTGATTTGTTGAATGCATATTGTGCAAATGCTTCCCAGTCTGTCCATATTTTTTCTAGTTTATCTGCAGGATGTCCTTTCGCAGATGCACCGTCAATGAACTGTTTCTTCATTTTATCCAGTACCGATTTCTGCTTTTTACCCATGGCTTTTCGCAGTACATCTGCGTCGCCTTTGGTAAATCCACCCAGGCTCTGACTCAGCAACATCACCTGCTCCTGATAGACCGTGATTCCATAAGTCTCAGCCAGGTATTCTTCCATTTCAGGAATATCGTATGTTACAGGCTCACGACCATGTTTACGGTCAATGAATTTGGGGATGTAGGCAATAGGTCCCGGACGATACAATGCGTTCATCGCAATGAGGTCATCAAACTTATCGGGCTTTAGATCGCGCAGGTATTTTTGCATACCCACACTTTCAAACTGGAATGTGGCATTGGTTTCTCCGCGTTGGTACAAATGAAAAGTCTTTTCATCATCCAATGGAATCGTATCTAGATCAATGGTCACACCATGGTTTTGCTGAATCAGTTCCAAAGCGGTTTTCAAAATGGAAAGGGTCTTTAAACCCAAGAAGTCCATTTTAATAACACCGGCATCTTCGATAATACTTCCTTCAATTTGTGTTACCCAAAGATCAGAGTCTTTGGCTGTGGCAACCGGAATAAGCTCTGTAAGATCTTTTGGAGCAATGATGATACCTGCAGCATGTATACCGGTATTACGTACAGAACCTTCTAATCGCTCAGCTTCTTTGAGTACCTGTGCCCGGATATCATCACCTTGGTAAATCTCACGTAATTTCTTGACGTTCTCAATATCTTCTTGCTGGTACGCTTCTTTTTCTTCTAATGATTTTTCGCCATCTTTCACGGTTAGCGGTGCATGTAATACTCGCCCCAATTCAGTGCCCGGTTTATCTGGAACCAATTTCGCCAGCATATTACTTTCAGCAAGGGGTAGATCCAATACACGTGCCACATCTTTGATACTCATTTTGGCAGCCATCGTACCATAGGTAATGATCTGTGCTACCTGTTGCTTGCCATATTTGTCCACCACATAATCAATCACTTTCTGACGACCTTCATCATCAAAGTCCGTATCAATATCGGGCATGCTCTTACGATCCGGATTCAGGAAACGCTCAAACAGCAAATTGTATTTAATAGGATCAATATTGGTAATGCCGATACAGTATGCTACCACACTTCCTGCAGCCGAACCACGACCGGGTCCTACAAATACACCGAGTTCTCTTCCGGCTTTAATGAAATCACTCACAATCAAAAAGTATCCTGCAAATCCCATGGTTTTGATGGTGAACAATTCAAAGTCTATTCGCTCTTGTATCTCTGGACCAATATCTGCATAACGCTTTTTTGCACCTTCCATGGTAATATGTCGCAGATATTCCCACTGATTCAAATTGGCATCCGTATGTATTTGAAATTCTTTGGGGATGGGGAAGGCAGGAAGTAAAATATCTTTTTTAAGATTCAAGACTTCCACCTTGTCTACGATCTGATTGGTATTGTCCAATGATTCAGGAATATCACTGAACAGTTTTCCCATTTCTTCTGTCGTTTTAAAATAAAACTGGTCATTGGGAAATTTAAAGCGTCTGTTCTTGATCTGTGCATCATCATTCACAAAATCATCGAACCCGGGTGTGCTTTGTTTCTCTCCGGTATTGATGCATAACAGGATATCATGTGCATTTGCATCATCCTGATCTACATAATGGCTGTCATTGGTAGCAATCACAGGCACATTGTATTTTTTGGCAAACTTTAATAGGGTTTGATTGATTAGTTCCTGTTCCTTGATATTGTGTCGCTGTATCTCGATGTAATAATCTTCTCCGAATAAATCTAGCCACCATTTGAATTCCTGTTCAGCCTTTTGTTCACCATCATGTAAAATAGTCTGCGGTACATATGCGCCGATACAACAAGTGGTGGCAATCAATCCTTCATGGTATTGTTCAATCAGTTCCTTATCAATACGTGGATATTTGCTATACATTCCTTCAATGAATCCAAGGGAAGTGAGCTTTACTAGATTTTCGTATCCTTTCTTGTTTTTAGCTAATAATACCTGATGATATCTTTCATCCTTTACTTCTTTTGTAAAGGTTTTGATATGTCGATCTTTCACCACATAAAATTCACAACCCACAATAGGTTTGATGACCGGCTCAGTAATGTCTTTTCCATTGGCATCTTTTCCGATCACTTTGGTATTTTTCCAAGCCTGACTTACAAATTCAAAAGCGCCAAACATATTGCCGTGATCGGTAATGGCCAAGGCAGGCATATTATCTTTCGCAGCTTTTTTATATAAACTATCAATCGCTGCAGCACCATCGAGGAGAGAATATTGTGTATGAACGTGTAAATGTGAAAATGCCATAGGGAATGTCGGATGTCTGATGTTGGAAGTCTGATTGGATGGCAGATGGCAGATGTCAGATTTGTAATGTCTGATGTCTGATGTCTGATTTGGGTGGGTTCAGGCTTCCAAATTCCGAACTCCAAATATCCAATTTTACAAGGTTTTTTTACAGGATCAATTATCCACATCATGCCAAACATAGTATATCGGAAATCCGACATCCGAAATCCACCATTAGCCATTAACCATAAGCTATTTCATATCTTTTCCACATCATTTGGCATAAAAAATGCATGAGGGTATATTGCAGTTATGATGAACCGATCTGTTTGGATGATAGGGATGATGATTTTGCTTGTATTGACAAGTTGTAAATCATTGAGTAAGCTGACTTCAAGGGATAATTCTACAGCTAAAACGGCACCTGCCAAAACAACCACATCACAACAACGAACTTTTCTGGATCAAATAGAGGTAACTCCCGGATCTGTCGTTACAACCGGACATAAGGCCAGCACAACCAATGCTAACAAGGCTTCTACCGTCAATACAGGCAAACGAAATAATACCGGTAGCACGGATATGAATGCTTTCAATATCGAAAGAGCCGGTTATCTTCAATTAAAGTATGCGGTGATTATTGATGCTACAGTTGAAAACCTCACCAATATACCACTGTTGGAGACTATTGATAAATGGTGGGGAACCAAATACTGTTTAGGTGGAAATACAGAAAATTGCATCGACTGCTCTGCATTTACCCAGGTAGTAATGCGTGATGTTTTTAATACCACTTTACCCAGAACAGCACAGGAGCAATATGATAATAGCGAAAAGATTGAGCTGGCTGATTTACAGGAAGGAGATTTGGTTTTCTTTCACACAACAGGTCGCAACCGCGACATTACCCACGTGGGTGTCTATCTTCTCAATAATAAATTTGTCCACGCAGCCACGAGTGGTGGTGTCATGATTAGCGATCTCAACGAAAAATACTGGCAACCCAGGTTTAGAGGGGCTGGGAGAGTGGTGAAGTAATTTGAAAATGTCTTTTAATTTGATCCGCCTAGGCGGATCAAATTCTCAAATTATCTAAACAACGCCTGCACAGTTTCTTTCGTTTTTTGCAAAAGCACTACTTCTTTTCCTTCCAACATCTTGCTCAGTAAAGCTTCTTCATAGTGTCGAATGGTGAGTAATTGCAGATTTTTTTCTACTTGTACATCAAATAACAAACCCGATTGTGCAGCGAATTGATCGGTTTTATCTTGTTTATCATCCATACAAATCTGCACACCAATAGCGCCTGTTTGAATGAGGTTGGGTCTTACACGAATCTGCGCGAATATGGCATAGAGTTGTTGCATGGGTTCTTCTCCCATGAAAGAGAAATCCCTGCTTTTCAAATGAACGAGTATTTGTTTCTCTTTGATGACAAAAATCGGCGGTAATCCTTTGATATTTTTTTTGTGGATGATCGTACCCGGTAAAGAAAGATCCAGAAAGCATTTGACATACATCGGAATACCTTTGTTCTGTAAAGGCTTGATGGTTTTTGGGTGAATAACCTGTGCGCCATAAAAAGCCATTTCAATGACTTCATTGAAATTGAGTTCTTGAATCAATTGTGCTTCCGGAAATTGTTTGGGGTCGGCATTCATCACGCCTTCTACATCTTTCCAAATCGTTAAACTTTCGGCATTGAGCATATTCGCGAAAAGAGCAGCAGTATAATCACTGCCTTCTCGTCCCAACGTAGTACTTTCATTTTCATCCGTTGATCCAATGAAACCCTGTGTTACGATGATGTTCATGCCGGCATCCACTGTCAACTGCCAACTATCTACTATTTTCTTTTCGGTAAATTCAATATCTACGCCTGCATCTCTGAAATTATCATCTGTGCGAAGAATATCACGAACATCCAGCCATTCGTTCAAAATATTTTCTTCATTTAGGAAATGACTGATGATAGCAGTACTCAATAATTCTCCTATACAAACCACCTGGTCATAATAGTAGTCGAATTCTCTTACTGGCTTATCATGTAATAACCATTCTACTTCTGTAAAAAAATCATGGAGTTTGGCAGCGCAACTATTGTACTGTTTCACCAGTAGGTATTTGGCAGTGGTGAGGTGTTGGTTTTTAATTACTTCAAACAGTTGAAGTGCTTCCTCTTGCTTTCCGGTATAAAAAGCTTCTACTACTTTCTCCAATGCATTGGTGGTTTTACCCATGGCCGAAATAATCACCACCAGTGGCTCTTGCCGGTATTGTTGAACTATGGATGCCAGATTTTTGATACGATCTACATTATTGACACTGGCACCGCCGAATTTGAATACTTTCATGTATATAGCTGTTCTGATGGCAAAACTACGGGTAAGCTCGGTGTAAACAACAGTCAAAGTTGAAGGGTGTATAACGAGTGTATAGTATTTACTCCATTAGTTTAAACTTTTCTTGGGGATTTTATGATTCGAACAATTGTAATTTGGTATAGTTGTTGTTTATAGATGAAAAAAAGAATGATATGCGTTATATCAAAACTCTCACAATTTTAATCGGCTTTATATCTTTTCCTTTGTTTTTGCTTTCCTGTAATCGGAATATGGTTAGTTCCGATTCAACAAAATCAACTGCGCCTTCTTTTAGCGCTGCTGCCATGAACAGAGACATTTTATACCATGTCAATGAATACCGTAAACGTAAAGGGTTGGGCGCATTGAAGTTTGTGGAGGTTGCCAATGAACAAGCTGCTATTCATAGTAAGAATATGGCCTTAAAAAGAGCTGCATTTAGTCATGATGGATTTGAGCAACGAATTGCAGTAGTATCAAAAAGCATTGGCCCTGTAATGGGGGCTGCAGAGAATTTGGCATACGGAGAACTGTCCGCAGAAGCAGTGGTAAAGGGATGGATCAACAGTCCGGGACATAAAAAGAATATTGAAGGCAATTATACCTTAACCGGCATCGGTACTTATCAGGATGCAAAAGGGGTGATCTATTTTACCCAATTGTTCATGCGGCAATGAATATTTGATCCATCTATAAGCGGCTTAAAAATGCTGATTGCATAGTAATTAGGGTGTGTAATAAGTACACTTCTTGATTGAGACAAATCAATTTTCAAATTTTCAATCTGCTTGGGAGGATCAAATTAAATATCTTCGTGCAAACGATTGCCCTTAGCCATGACAATAAACAGAAGAATCCTTACCCTGGATGAATTCACCCTGCAACAATTAAGACAGTTTCCCACAGCCACAGGCGAATTAAGTAGTTTATTAAGAGATATTGGTCTTGCCGCCAAACGTGTCAATGTAGAAGTAAACAAAGCCGGATTGGTTGACATCCTCGGCGATGCCGGAACCATTAATGTGCAAGGTGAAGATGTGAAGAAATTAGACATTTATGCCAATAACCAATTCATGGGTGTTTTACAACATGGTATCAGTTGTGCGGGTATTGGAAGTGAAGAGTTGGATGATTTTGTGGTATTTGATGATGAAGTGAGTAACCAAAGCAAATATGTGGTGATGTTTGATCCACTCGATGGGAGTGGTAATATTGATGTGAATGTTTCAATAGGAACGATTTTCAGTGTCTATCGCAGGGTGAGTGAGAGAGGAAAGCCTTGTACCAAAGCAGATTTCTTACAACCCGGAAACAGACAAGTAGCTGCCGGTTATGTGATTTATGGTTCCAGTACCATGTTTGTATATGCTACCCGTAGAGGTGTCAATGGATTTACATTAGATCCTTCTATTGGAGAGTTTTGTTTGAGTCACCCTGATATCAAATGTCCGCCAACCGGTAAGTTTTATTCTGTTAATCACGGTAACTTTTTTCAATACGATGAGGGCGTTAGAAAATACATTGATGCTTGTCAGCGTAAAACCAAAGATACCGGTGGTCCGTATACCCAAAGATACATCGGCAGTATGGTGGCAGACGTACATCGCAATCTCATCAAAGGAGGCATCTTTATGTATCCCGGTACGATAGATAAACCAAAAGGTAAGTTGCGATTATTGTATGAATCCAATCCATTTGCGTTTATTCTTGAGGTTGCCGGTGGACGCGCTACCGATGGCAAACAGCGAATTCTAGATATACAACCCACCGAATTACACCAAAGAACACCTTTGTTTATTGGCAGTAGAGAGATGATGGATGAGCTGGAAAGCTATTTATAACAGAGAAATATCGAATATCGAATATCCAATTTCAAAATTGGATATTCGATATTCAACATTGAACATTTCCTTCTTCTTCTTATTTTGTGCAAAAAATGCTCCGTCTTTTTGCCATTTGTTTTTTGGGATTGATTTGTTCTTTCTCGCAAGCACAACAACGTCTTGAGCCCGGACAGATGCACTATATCATCAATCCCAAACCCAATAATATTTTATATCGGGATACTTTGTACAGGGGAAGTAAACAATTCATGTCCTTATTTTATCGTACCCGTGATCAGCAATTGATTGATTTGTACCTTAAACACCAGTCCAATAAAGTAACCGGACAAATTTTAGGTGTGGCAGGAAGTTTTGCCATCATTTTCGGCATTAGAAATTTATCTGACGAAAATAAAAAAGGAACCGGATGGGCGATGATTGGTGGCGGTTTTGCCTCATTGATTACAGGTGGGTATTTGACATTACAAGGACAAAAAAATCTGGCTTTAGCCGTAACTTTATTCAATCAACGTCATAATAAAGCTGTTTTAGGAGTTGGTGTAGCACCACAACAAGCCGGCTTTGTGTATAAATTTTAGCCATGAGTCAACCTATTATTAAGGTTACAGACCTGCATAAAAAATACGGCGATTTTGAAGCGGTAAGAGGATTAAGCTTTGAGGTATTGCAAGGAGAAATCTTTGGATTGTTGGGTCCCAATGGAGCCGGTAAATCAACTACATTGGAGATCATTGAAACCTTACGTGAGAAAACAAGTGGTCAGGTATGGGTAGATGGATTTGATTTGGATAAAGAGCCCAATGAGATCAAAAAGATCATTGGGGTACAATTACAAACTTCAGGGTATTATCCGGGATTGAATTTGGTGGAATTGTTGCAATTGTTTGCCGGATTATACAATCGCGTCATAGATCCCATGCATTTATTGGATGCAGTCAATCTTCGTGATAAAGCAAAAGTCAAATTCAAAGAGCTGAGTGGTGGGCAAAAACAAAGATTCTCTATTGCTACCACACTCATCAATGAGCCACGCATTATTTTTCTCGATGAGCCCACTACAGGTTTAGACCCTCAAGCCAGAAGAAATTTATGGGATTTAATTCGCCAAATCAGAGATAAAGGAACAACAGTGATCATTACCACGCATTATATGGATGAAGCCGAGATTCTGTGCGATCGTGTAGCGATTGTAGATAAAGGAAAAATTATTGCGATGAATTCTCCTGATAAGCTGATCGATGAACTCGTCGCCACCGGCTTCGAAAAACCCAAAGAAGTCAAACAAGCCAATCTCGAAGACGTCTTCATTCACTTGACCGGACATGCGTTGAGAGAAGGAGGGTGAGAGAATGATGAATAAAGAATAAAGAAACAAGGAACAAGAAAGGAGAAACAAGAAACAGGAAGTAAGAAATAAGAAATAAGAAATAAGAATAGTATAACTAATAACCTGATCACCTGATCACCCAAAACCAACCCCATGACCCAAGACCCGCGTTACCCCATCGGAAAATATGAACCCAAGCCTTATAGTGAGCAACAAAAGAAAGAATGGCTGGCTGATATACAGTTTCTTCCTGAAGAAGTAGAGAGAGCCATTTTGAATTTAGATGCGGCACAATTACAAACACCTTATCGTGATGGTGGTTGGACAGTGCAACAGTTGGTACATCATATTGCAGACAGTCACATGAATGCTTATATACGTTTTAGGTTAGGGTTAACGGAAGACAATCCTGTGATTAAACCTTACGATGAAAATGCCTGGGTAAAACTTGCTGATATTGAAACGGTTCCTATCAATGTTTCATTGACCCTATTGCATGGCGTTCATCAGCGGCTGCTGGCTACGATCAAAGATTTGACACCTGAACAGTGGGAGAGAAAAGTAACACATCCTGAACATGGCAGAGAAATGTCGATGTGGTTTTTATTAGGATTGTACGCTTGGCATGGCAGACATCATACGGCTCATATCACTACATTACGTGAAAATAAAAGATGGTAAATGCGAGAACTCAAATGGAAAAAATTAGCATCGGAAAAAGTATATATTGATCGCTGGTTTCAGGCTCGTGCAGATACATGTGAGTTTCCCGATGGGAGAATCATTACACCGTACTATGTAGTAGAACTACCCAATTGGGCGAATATATTTGTGGTGACCAGTGATGAAAAAGTTGTACTCGTTCGTCAATATCGTTATCCAGTTGATCAGATCACTTATGAGTTACCCGGAGGTGTAATTGATAAAGGAGAAGATCCTAAGATGGCCGCTATACGTGAGATGCAGGAAGAAACAGGGTTTTATTCGGATGAAGTATCGTTTTTATGTCAACTATGTCCTAACCCTGCGATCAATGATAATACAGCTTATTTTTTTCTGGCTAAAAATGCTGTTCTAGGCGAGAAAAAAAATTTTGATGAGTTTGAAGACATTGATGTTTGCTTGTTCAGTAAAGAAGAGTTTCTACAGCTACTGCGCGAAAATAAAATACAACATGGAGTACAATTAGGACCTGTATATGAAGCGTTGTTACAACTCAACTGGATAACGATTCAATAATTAGTCTTTAGCTATTGGTATCATTACTTCACCTACTAAAAATACACTTCCACAGATCAGGATCAGATCTTTTGGGTGAGCAATGGCAAGGACTTGTTTTAATGCGGCATTGACATCTGCATAACAATCTCCCGTTAAACCCACTCTATTCGCTTGATGTTGTAAACTCACTGCATCGAGTGCTCTTGGAATCTGCGCTTGCGTAAAATGGTAGTGGGCATTTTTGGGTAAGATGTTCAATACGGTATCAATATCTTTATCTTTTACCATACCAATGATGATATGTAAATGTTCGTATGGTACATAAGCCAATTGCTGATTAATGGCTTTGATGCCGTCTTCATTATGTCCCACATCGAGTATTACTGCAGGGTTTTCATGAATGATTTCCCATCTTCCATGGAGTCCTGTTAATTTTTTAACCTGCGGTAATGCATTTTGTACAATGTGAACTCCTGTATTCCACCCTTTGGAAGCCAATTGGGAAGCAGCTTCTGCAACAGTGATGATATTTTTTAATTGATAGATTCCCGGAAGATCTAATCGATATTCACGTTGTTCTTGCGAAGCATGATCAATCATGGTTACGATCAACTGATGATGTTCGTAAGTCCAGTTAACAATACTTTTTGTTTCAGCGGCATAGATCAAAGCGGTTTGTACTTTTTCTGCAATATGATCAAATACCCGTTTGGTTTCTGGTACAGATTCTCCAATTACACAAGGGATACCCATTTTCATAATACCCGCTTTCTCACCTGCAATAGCTGACAGTGTATTCCCTAGCATATTCATATGATCCATTCCGATATTGGTGATGATACTCAATTCGGGATGAATGATGTTTGTACTGTCTAATCTTCCACCTAACCCCACTTCAATCACAGCAATATCTACTTTTTGTTCGGCAAACCAACTGAATGCCATGGCAACTGTGATCTCAAAAAAGGAAGGTTCAATTTCTTCAATCAGGGGTTGAATTTTTTCCGTGAAACGAATGACGAATGCTTCTGAACACATTTCACCATTGATCTTAATACGTTCTCTAAAATCTTTTAGATGAGGAGAAGTATACAATCCGGTCTTATAGCCACCTGTTTGAAAAATAGCAGCCATCATATGACTCACAGATCCTTTGCCATTGGTACCCGCAATATGAATGGATTTGAACTGATACTGAGGATTGCCCAGTGCTTCGCATAAACGAATGGTATTGGTGAGGTCTTTTTTATAAGCAGCAGCTCCGATTCTGCTGAACATAGGTAGTCTGGTAAATAGATAGTCGATCGTTTCTGCGTAGGTCATTGTGAGACTCAAAACTGTTGTCGACAAATGTATGAAACTATGCGATTGTGATGGATAAAGCCGCAGATTCTTCCGCCTTAGGTGGATGAACCTATGGCTTATAATTTTAAGTATCGTAAACCTGTTATCCTTTCAATTTAAAACTAAACACCAAAGTCCCTGTTTGTTCATCCGCATTGCCTGCATTCATCTTCAGTGATCTGGCCTTGCGTAGGGCGATATTTCTGATATTTTGATTGGTAGTAGTGGTGCCTTTGGGATTTACAACAGCCATGGTAACATTACCGGACTTGTCTACTGTAATATCAACAGCCACTTTTGCATTCTCATTAAAATCGTCTTCAAAAGATGGAATACTTCTAAAACTTCTTCCGGTTAGTCCGCTACGAATACTCACACCACCTGTACCACCGGCACCACCATTACCGCTGGCGGCATTGCCTTTGTAGCTATCTGAATTTGGATTACCATTCGGATTCCCCTGATCACCTTTTCCACCCGCAATGCCCTGATTTTTTACACCATTGTAACTATCGGCATTATTTCCACTGGTGGTGGTACTGGTGCCGCCTTGAAATACTGCTTTGGGTTTGGGTGCAGGAGGAGTTGGATTACTAACCGTGTTATTGGTTGGCTTTGTGATGGCAGGTATGTTTTCACTGATTGGTTTGGTAACAGGTTTATTGATTGTTTTATTGACAACAGGTGCATCGTCCGCTTCATTTTCATCACCCGTAATATTGGGTTGATTGGTGGTAGGAGTAGATTGTGCGGGTGTATTGGCATCCTGTGTTTCAGAGGGTGAACCGGGAATTTGGGGTGCAATATCACCCAGTCCTGTTTCGCTGTTACCAAGGTTCACTTCAATACCTTCACCAAAATCCGGCTGTGGAATCTGAGGTAAACTCCATTGCAACATAAAAAACAATAAAAACAAAGCCCCACAGATAGCTACTGTAATAAGCGATGCTTTGATATTTTTTTCTCTCTCAAAGTCGAGTGTCATGCTTGCAATGTTATTCATATAAAAATACAGCTATGCTTTGAGCCAATGAACAATGTTGAAAATTACAGCCATAACCATGCAGTAATCCACTTTTGGGGTATAAAGAAAGGTTAATTGTGGGTGTAGCAGATAGCCTATGGTTCATAGCTAATAGTTCATAGCGTATAGCAAGTAAAAAGTGTATATGGAGAATATTGCTTCCATTTGCCATGAACGATAAGCCATCAGCTATTAGCCCCAAAACACATCGTAACCAAAACGAAGCAAGGTCGCTATCACGATGATGAGAAAGAAAATGCGGATGAACTGATTGCCTTTCTTGATGGCCAAAGATGCACCCATGATACCACCTATGGCATTACTGATAGCCATTGGAATGGCAACTGTCCAGAGAATACTGCCTTTTAATAAGAATAAAACAATCGATCCTAAATTGGTGGAGAGGTTGACCATTTTTGCATTGGCACTGGCTTGTAAAAAATCGAAACCAAGGATAGCAATAAACGCAAGTACTAAAAAACTACCTGCACCCGGACCGATAAACCCATCATAAAATCCGATCACGAAGCTGATCAATAAACTCCATCCGAAAATGGATTTCGTGCTATGCTTTTTATGCACCTGTTGTCCGAAATCTTTTTTAGAATATGTATAAATCGCTACCAGCACCAGTACAATAAAGATCACGGGTTTCATATATTGATTGCTGACAACAGTCAATAACTGTGAACCGGCAAATGCTGCGATAAAAGCAGTGATACACATCCATGAAGTGATGCGCCAATTCAACTGCGTTCTTTTTAGGTATTGCCTGGCTGCAAAAAAAGTACCACTGAATGAAGGTATTTTCAAAGAACCAATCACCGTTGAAACCGGTAGGTCTGGGAGTAATACCAGTGCCGCAGGGGTTTGGATCAATCCGCCGCCGCCAACAATGGCATCAACAAATCCGGCAGAAAAAGCGGCAATGCATAATAAAATCAATGTAAAGGTATCCATGAAGGAATGAAGATAGGATGTTGGATTAATTTTTCCGGAGTAAAGATTTCATATGGAATAAACCGAAAACAGGACCGATCGCCAATATAGGTAAAAGCCAATATTTAGCTACAGTATCAGGCATGAATCGATTCCATATCAGATTCAAGGTTTCGATGCTTACAATGGTAATGGCAAAACCAATAGAAGTCACTAATGTGAGTGCTGTTCCTTTTGTTACCGGCGTAGCAGTTTGTGATACCAATGCAGAGAATTGTGGTGAATCAGCAATAACAAAACATCCCCATAGCATCAAGCACAGCAAAAAGATATTGGGAGAGGCATAGAAAAATAGAGGTGATAGCAAACAACAAATACCCGATACGACTAAAGATACCCATGCTACTTTGGCACTGCCTATTCGGTTTGAAACAGCTCCGCCAAGAATACAACTGATACATCCCACAGCAATGATCATAAAAGACCAAAAAGAAACAGGGATGGAGCTGGCATGAAAATGATTATACCAAGTAATCATTAATGGAATAAAAGCCCAGAATGTATAGAGTTCCCACATATGTCCAAAATAGCCGAATGAAGCGGCTTTGAAGGAGTTGTCTTTAAATAGACTTACTAAATTAATTTTCTTCAAACCAATAGATTTGGCACGATGCGGACCATTTTTTAAGAATAATCCAACTAATAAACCACCTGACGCTGCAATAACAGAAGTGAGGATCATCACTTGCTGCCAATTGTCTACTTGTATGGTGCTTTTAATCAAATGAGGTAATGCTTTGCCAGCTACCAAAGCACCCACGAGAAATCCCAATGCTTTTCCCAATCCTTTTGCATACCAGTCGGCTGCAATCTTCATTCCGACCGGATAAACACCTGCCAGAAAAAAACCGGTAAGTAAGCGATAAGCCAATAGTAATACGATATTATTGTTTACCCATATAACCATCACATTAAAGACTGCAGCCAACAATGCACAGCACATAAACAGTTGTACGGGCGAGAATCGATCGGCAATACTAAACAAAGCGAATACCAATGTGCCGATGATGAAACCGGATTGCACAGCAGTGGTAATATTTCCCAACATGCTATCCGGTAATTGATACTGTATTTGTAGCGCAGGTAAGATGGCATTTCCCGCAAACCATACAGATGTTCCTGCAAACTGTGAAAAAACAATCAAAGGAAGTACATAACCCGGAACAGTGGAAGATACCGCATGCTTCATACCGTAAATTACTGTTTTATACGGTTATGGTTTTGCATGGTATTGGCAATGATCAATCCACCAATGACGAGTAATCCACTGATCAAATGAATGGAATTGATTTGCTCACCCAATAACCATACAGCTTCGAGGGTGCTGAAAATGGGGATGAGGTTTCCAAAAAGAACAGTGGTGCCTGTGCCTAATTTTTGTAAAGCTGCATTCCAACACAGAAAAGAAATTACAGATGTGCCTAACCCCAGATAAATGATGGATCCATATAAATTTCCATTCCACTGAACGGGACCAGTGATATTGAATTCTGTTAGGTAAGCAGGAAATAACAAAATGGTTCCCAGTAAAAAAATGACGAATAAAAAATTGATAGCTGAAATGCCGCGGGGCTTTTTTCTGACAAGAATATTATAAACAGCAAACGCAAATGCACCCGCAAGTACCCAAAGATCGCCCACTGAAAAGCGAAAAGAGGCAAGGTTTTCCCAGCTACCTTTTGATAATAGTAAAACAATTCCTGCAACACATAAAAGAATCCCAATGATCCTGAATGTATTCATTCTTTCTTTCAAAAAAACAACCGCCATGATGGTAGCAAAAATGGGAGAGGAGGTTGTGCCAATCAATGCCATGTTAATGGCAGAAGTATAATGTCCGGCAACATATACAAACGTATTAAACAGTGTAATACCTGTAAGTGCTACCCAGAAAATGTATTTCCAGTTTGTTAAGACAATCTGCTTCTCTTCTTTAAATTTTTTGATAGCCAGTGGAGCAATGAGTACTGTGGCTAGTGACCATCTGTAAAAGGCAAGACTAACAGGAGGAATTTGTTGGTTCACACCTCGGGCAATCACAAAATTGCCAGACCATATAAGTGTTGCCAATACGGCAAGTGCAATACCTGTGTAGTAGTCTTTTTTTGCAACCATTATTCACTAGTGTCAATAAATCTTATTGGTATAATTCAGCACCTGCAAAATGCTGATCATAATTTCCTTTGATTCTTTCGATCGGCGGATTAAAATATCCGAATCTCACTTTGGGAAACTCTTCAGCTATCAATGACATGAGTTGTTTTACCCCCAACATTTCGCCGGTCTCATGTACTCCAATTTTACCCATGTACCAATCAGGATCGATGTTGAAATTACGCCATTGTATCATCGAAAGATCCGTATCGATGATCAATTGACGCAGTGCTTCATATTCCTCAATACTATCGGTCATTCCCGGAAAAACAAAATAATTGATACTAGCCCATCCTCCATAACCACGCACTACTTTCAAACTTTCAATGATATCTTCAAAGCGATAGTTATTAGGACGATAATAGGGCTCATAAATATGTTTGCGGGCAGCGTTGGTGCTTACACGAATACTGTTAAGGCCGGCTTCACATAAAGCTTTTACCGCATCAGGTTTAGAACCGTTGGTATTGATATTGATACTGCCTCTGTCTGTATGTTTCCGTATCTGTAAAATGGCTTCGCGAATGGTTTCCCACATCAATAAGGGTTCACCTTCACAACCCTGTCCAAAACTTACAATAGGGAATGGAGCATTCATTAGATGCGGAACGGTGAATTCAACGATCTCTTCCGCCATCGGTTTGAATGTGAGACGATCTTGCGTAGATACAATGGTTTCTTCTTCGGGTTGAAAAGAAATACAACCTACACAATTGGCATTACAGGCAGGTGAGGTGGGAACCGGACATTCCCATCTGGAAAGAGAGAAATTTCTTGCTGCCGGACAATTGTATGTCATGCAACAATTCTCCATTAGGTGTTTGACCAGACGATTGTCCGGATAGTTATTGAGTAACTGTTGCGTACCTGTTTCAATTTTTTTGCTGTCATAGCCTGCGCATTCTTGTCTGATGTCTTTTTCAATTCTTACCGCAGGTACATAGGTTTTGTTATTGTACCAACCTGCAGCCGTATAACAAAACAAGGGTAAAGTAGGGGCGTCAGGCAGGGTTTCGTAAGCAGCAATGTATAAACCTGTATGTGCAGGTGGAATAAAAGCGGCAACTGCCCAACCTTTTTCACATAAACGCATTTCACCGGTGACTACGTCAATACCAATGCCTCTGCGACCCGGCAATTCATATAAATTTCCACCATCCGGCAACTCGATCCATTCATCTAAAGGAATGGGGAATGCATCCCATCCTGCTCTTCCTGTGGCATACAAACTGGTATCTTCAAAGATATTACCATTACCATCTGAGTAGAGTATGTATGGAGATTGTGGAATTGACATGTTATATGATTTGTGACGATATACTATCTACGCAGTCATATTGCATTGTAGATAACACATTATTAGTAAACAGAAGTAAATTAATCTATTTTATGGTATCTGCTGTAATCATTGATTGGCAGAATTCATTGAACTCTTTCTCTAACTGTGGAGTTGTTTGTGAGTCAATTTCTTTCTGAAGTAGTTTGTTGTTCTTGAAATCAAGTGTTAGTAAACCATCCTTCAATACTACATTACTCAACTCATTCCATTGATAGTGTTTGCGTGGAAAAGTATTGAACACCACTTCAGTTTCATCAAAAGCGATCTCTCTAGGAAATTTTACTTGTTTTTCCATCACTGCTGCAATTACATACACAGCGAATATCCATACATAGGGAGATTTCAAAGTGATGAATAAGCCCCATGCAGCAAACAATAATCCGATCCTATAATATCCAACTTTACCGTTGCTTTTTTTGGCATAAGTAAAAATGATCCAGCCAAGTATCAGTGTTACAATGGTAAAGGGCATGATCGAAGCATTCGAAAATGGCGTCAATGCATCTTCCAGAAGAACAATAACAGCTAATAGCAACATCATGATACTGATATTGTCTACCAATTTAAAGTTGCGTTGTTTTAATACAACAATATAATCAAAGGTCTTTGCCGCCATTTTACTATTTGATCATGAGGTTACAGAGTCTCCATAATAAACGAGCACCCACATTGCTATCCCAATCTGTTTGTCCAACCCCGATCTCCACAAGGTCAAAACCAATCAATTGTCTGCCGCTCTCTTTTACTTTTTTGAACAGATACAATACTTCTTCTGTCTCAAATCCGCCCTGTACAGGTGTTCCGGTATTTGGACAATATTTACGATCCAGTCCATCAACGTCAAAACTGATGTATACTTTTTCAGGAAGCTGGTTCACGATTTCATCTGCGATATGTTTCCAGGTATCGCCTTCAAATTTTCTTTCCTGTATGTTTTTGTCGAAGTAAGTAATAACCCTGAAATTACTATTGCAGATATAGTCCCATTCTTCTTCACAGAAATCACGAATACCGGCTTGTACCAGTTTGGTGATTTGGGGAATTTCATTCAGTGCATTGTACATCACGGAAGCGTGTGAGTACACAAAATTTTCATAAGCTTTTCTAAGATCACAATGTGCATCGATTTGAAGAATGCCAAAATCACCATGTTTTTCTGCCAATGCTTTCATGAAACCCAGCGGAGTGCTGTGGTCACCACCCAGCAATCCCACCAGTTTGCCTTTGTCTAACAATGCTTTGGTTTCATCATACACCCATTGGTTCATCATCAAACTGCCTTCATTGATTTCTTTCAGGCTTTTGCACATGAATTTGTTCTTTTCTACTTCATCTCCATGGGAGATATAGTCGATGTACAATTCCGCTTCTTTGCGCAGATAATCGCTTTTCAACAAGATCTTTTTGTTGGTCTCTTTCATGTAATAGCCTTGTTTCCATCCACCCGGAACATCGGCGTCGAAGAGATCCACCTGTATACTGGCTTTTAATACATGCTCAGCAGCACGGGCTGTACCTGCACCATAACTAACCGTTACTTCCCAGGGAACAGGAAGTATCACGAGGCGTGCATCTTCTTCAGAAAAAGGGAGTCCGAAAATATTGTTGTTGGGATTACCAACCGTGTTGGGGTCAAACTGCGATAAGTCTGTCATGATGATTCTTAGATTGCAAACAGGGCGCAAGTTAGGCGCATTTTTCGGAATTATGGCTGTTTGTGCCCACGGGAACTTATTATTTGCCCCTTTTGATGGTTATTTCGGCTCATATTTCTCCATGAATGACTTGAATAGATATTCCCATGCAATAAAGGGGATAAGGTATAGGGTATAACCCGGAATAGCTTTTACAGATAGCGGTAGCCACCAAGCATGTAACAATAAACTGATCAGCAAGAGCCATTTCAACCCCAGCCAACTCTCCAAAAACCAGCGATCAGGCAGTGTAAAAGGTATTAGTACCCATACAAAAGCAGGATTAAATAATGAGCGACCCGTGTAGAGGTAGGTATATATGAAAAATCCCATCAGAAAAGCCAGAATAAGAGCTGTATAACGCCCGGGGATGATCAAAAAAATAAGTAAAAAGGTGGATGTGAAGATCCATTTCCAGATATCGACCTGAAAAACCTTCGGATCAATGAATACCGGATAATCTACGTGGTCAAAAGGTAATGCACTATTTATCCAAAGACATACAAAAATCAGAAATAACCAGCCTGCTATGATCCTGGCCATGAATTTCTTGTATTCCTGTAAAGTGTTTATTTCTGAAGGGTTCTCTTGCTCCATGTCCTAAAATTGTGGAAAGAAATCTGTTTTAACAAGATTGCCTGACAAACATCCCGTGTTGCTTGTTCATTTTGGGCTACTTTTGCAGCGTAAAAAGGTTGACATGAAAAAAACACATATCATCATACTGGTTTTGATTGCTGCTGCGATTGTTGTTTTGATTAGCTATACCGGTGATCTGACCACCTATGAAACCATTGAATCTGCCAGACAAAAGGAAGGTAAGTTTGTGAATTTGATCGCTAAACTGGATAAAACCCAGCCACTGGAATATGATGCGGTTAAAAATCCGAACTATCTCACTTTTACAGCTGTGGATACATTAGGTAATAGCATCAAAGTAGTGTACCATAACAATAAACCTACGGATATGGAGAAAAGTGAGCGTCTGGTATTGAAAGGAAAAATGCAAGGTGATCATTTTGAGTGCAAGGATATTCTGTTGAAATGTCCTTCCAAGTATAAAGACGATCCCAAAGCCATGCAGCAACAGCCGGAAATGAATAAAGAAGTGAGCAATTAATTCCAGGCATTTTACATTTTATTCCCTGACAGAATTCCATCAATATGCAATATTTAGGAGAACATTTATTACCCGGACAGGCAGGACATTTTTTTGCGATCTTATCATTGGTAGCGTCTCTCATCGCTACCATTGCTTATTTTAAGGCAAGCCGTATTCATTTGGAAAATGAAAAAGCAGGTTGGATCAGAATGGCGCGCGTTGCGTTTCTGGTAGAGACGATCAGCGTACTGGCCATGTTTGGAATTTTGTATTATATCATTTCCAATCATCTGTTTGAATACAAATATGCATACAACCACAGCGACAGAAGTCTGCAGATGGAATATTTATTGAGTTGTTTCTGGGAAGGACAAGAAGGTAGTTTCATGTTGTGGAGTTTTTGGCATTGTGTATTGGGCTGGGTATTGATATGGCGTGCTAGAGCCTGGGAAGCAGGAGTGATGACAGTGATGAGTTTTGCTCAATTTGCCTTAGCCACCATGTTGTTGGGTGTATACATTTTTGGCGTAAAGATTGGAAGCAGTCCTTTTGTGTTATTAAGAAATGAGTTCGATTGGCCGATTCTCGAAAGACCAGACTATCTCAGTCTTATTAAAGATGGAACGGGATTGAATACTTTGCTGCAGAATTATTGGATGGTGATCCATCCGCCCATTTTGTTCCTAGGTTTTGCTTCTACCATTGTTCCTTTTGCCTATGCCATTGCCGGATTGATGAGTAAAAAACATGAATGGGTAAAACCTTCCTTGCCATGGGCATCTTTTTCTGCGGCAGTGTTAGGTACCGGTATCATGATGGGTGCAGCATGGGCTTATGAGAGTTTATCATTTGGGGGATATTGGGCATGGGATCCGGTGGAAAATGCTTCATTGGTTCCTTGGTTGACATTGATAGCAGGGCTACATACAAACCTTATTTATCGTCACAGTGGTTATTCACTGAGACCTACTTATTTCTTTTATATTATTACCTTCTCTCTCATTCTGTATTCAACATTCTTGACACGTAGTGGTGTGTTGGGAGATACTTCTGTACATGCGTTTACAGATCTTGGAATGAATACACAGTTGCTGTTGTTTGTATTGGTATTTTTTGTTCCTGCCTTGTTTTTGTATTTCAAAAATTACAAATCAATTCCATCCATTCAAAAGGAGGAGAATACTTATAGTCGTGAATTCTGGATGTTCATAGGGTCTTTGGTATTGTTCTTGTCGGGGATGGTGATCATCGCTAAAACTTCAACACCTGTTTTCAATAAATTATTCGGCACCAATATCGCTCCGCCGGAAGATCCTGAGTTTGCACATAACCAGATTCAGATTTTTGTAGCGATTATTATTGGCTTATTGACGGCACTTACGCAATACCTCAAATACAAAGACACACCCAAGCGCTTTTTTGGTAAGAATATCTGGATACCAACAGTAGTGGCTGTATTGCTCAGTTTGTCTATCAGTTTCTTTGGTGAAGTTGCTTACGATAAAAAAGGCCCCGGATTTTTATTCGCCATTCATCTAGCCATTTTTGCAGCAGTGTATGCTGTTGTAGCTAATGCATCTTATATCTTTTTAGGACTCAAAGGAAAACTAAAAGCAGCCGGTGCTTCCGTAGCGCATGTTGGATTTGGATTGGTACTTGTTGGGATATTGATCTCATCTGCTAAGAAAACAGTATTGAGTTGGAATACCACAGGTGTAACACCTTTGAGACAGGAAGATGCCAAAGAACGTGGGAATCCGGCAGGAAATCCGGCTGAGAATATCACTTTGTTCAAAGGTGTAGCTACTGATATGGGTCGATATATGGTTACCTATGTGAAAGACACACTGAATGAAAGAGACCGAAAGCGTTATTATGAAATTAAGTTTAAGGCAAAAGAAGGAGATGATTCTTTCAGTTTGTATCCGGATGTGATCAAGAATAATAAAGGCATGGAAGGTTTTGCAGCCAACCCTGCTGCGAAACATTATTGGCACAAAGATATTTTTGCATACATCACTTCTTTCCAGGAAAACAGCACAGAAGATACAACTAGTTTTACCAATCGTGAGATCAGTGTAGGGGATACTTTGTTTTATAGTAATGGGTTAATTATTCTCAATAAAGTATCTGTAAATCCAACCGAGCAAGTGGCTTTATATAGTCAGGGTGAAACAACTTTGTTTCTTGATATCGCTGTATTGTCTAAAGATGGAAGAAGATATACTGCAACACCGGGTATTGCCGTAGCCGGAAATGAGTTCAGACCTATTCCAGATACGGTTACAGCGCAAAGTCTGATCTTGAAGTTCAATAAAGTGAAAGATGAAAAGAAAGGATTGCTGGAGATTGGCATCAAAGAAAGTGGGGCCATTACAGACCTGATCACGCTTAAAGTGTATGAGTTCCCAATGATCAATGTATTGTGGTTGGGTATTGTGGTGATGGTTGTTGGTTTTGTGATGTCCATCATTCAACGAAACCGTCAATCAAAGAACAGCTTGAAAGTTGCATCGTAGTATTCTATTTTACTGATATGGTTGCTGTTTATGATTGACATTAGTTTCATAAACAGCCACCAATTTGTTAAAAGTATCCTTTCCCCCGGGTTACTTTTCTTCACAGGCAGCATTAATTAGAAAAACTAGTTCTATTTTTAAGTAATGCGCTTCCCTGGCAAACATATCATACTGAGTATGCTGGTCATTGTAATGACTAGTATTGCCCTTTCTGCACAAGAGCGTGGTCCTTATGATACGGTTCGTGTATATGCATATATCACCCCGGAAGGAGACACCATCCCTGAAAGTATATTACCTCCTGTAGAAGTCATTGGAAAATTAACAGGTAAATGGAAACGACACTGGGCTGAATGGACACGTTTGCGTAATGCCGTTTATGTTACCTATCCATATGCGATGGCAGCCAGTAAAGTGATGAATGAGATCAATGCCAGATTGGTGAATGTGTCTGATAAACAAAAAAGACGGGCGATCATCAAATCAAGAGAAAAAGAATTGAAAAAGGAATTTGCTGACAAACTCACCAAACTATCTGTGTATCAGGGAAAGGTTTTGATGAAGTTGATCTATCGTCAAACCGGTAATAATTGTTATGAGATCATTCAGGAGTATAAAGGAGGCTTTAATGCGGCATTTTGGCAAACCATAGCTGTTGTATTTGGCAGTAACCTGAAACAAAATTACGATCCATACAATAAAGACCGGGATATGGAAACGATTGTTCGTGATGTTGAAGTGATGTATGGTTATCGCGGTTAAAGATGTGTGTTCAACAAACTAATAAATTCTTTTCTGGGTATCATCGTTGCTCCTAGACTTTCCAGATGTTCCGTATAAACCTGGCAATCGATCAGTATTACTCCTTCTTGTTGTAGTTGTCTGACCCAATGAATGAATGCAAATTTGCTGGCATTGCTGGCTTTGCTGAACATGCTTTCTCCAAAAAAGAAAGGCCCCATTTTAATACCATACAATCCACCTACCAATTCATTGTTCATCCATGCTTCGGCGGAATGTGCATGACCGAGACCATGCAATTCAATAAACGATTCTTTTAGTTCTTCTGTGATCCAAGTGCCATCTTGACCTTTTCTGTTGAGCGATTGACAATGATGAATGACCTGATTAAAATCAGTATTGACTTTGAATGTGAAAGTTTTCTTTTTGATGATCTGTTGCATGCTTTTGCTCACTTTCAGCTCTTCCGGTATCAATACAAATCTGGGATCGGGACTCCACCATAATGGAATAGTATCATCATACCAAGGGAAGATACCGTTTCGATAAGCTAATAAGAGTCTTTCTACGGAAACATCTCCACCCATGGCCAATAATCCGTCTTCCAATGCATCTGTTACGGGAGGAAACCAAAGGGAAGAAGTGAGTGCATGTAAAGGCATGGAGAAGAATGTGAAATAAGGAATATGAAATGAAATTAGCTAATAATCAAATGAAGCAAATCAAATGAGGAGTAATTTCAAAATACTTTCTCTGTTTCTTATTTCATATTCCTTATTTCATATTTTCAATCGTCGCGCCAATACCACGGTCTGTAATGGCGTCGCACATGGGTTTGAGGGTTTCGTAGCTGCCCTTTTTTACCGCATATTTTCCTTGAAAATGAATGATGAGGGCACTTTGCTCTGCTTGTTCATGTGAATGTCCACACACTTCCATGAGGGTTTCAATCACCCATTCAAATGTGTTCACTTCATCGTTCCATACGATCAGTTGATAAGGAGTAGTGGTTTCTACCAATACATCTTCATCTTGTGATTCCCATGGACGTGGGGAGGTGCTATTTGAGAAAGGGATCATTTTGCAAATTTAAGGAGTTCAATTGGGTTCTGCAGAGAACACAAATGAGGATTCCTTACCAGTTATCATTTTCTAGAAAGTAGCCACTCTTTATCTAATTATAAATTTTCTATTTCAAAGAATAAAGGGAGGTGATCACTATAACGTAGCCACTTTTTTTTATCGCCAATTTTAAATTGACGCATATTTGTTTTCAATGCTTTAGAAGCAAAAGCGTAGTCAATATGATATGGTTTCATTATGTTTCGTTGTAAGAAAAAGGTTGGACGTGTTTCCTTTCCTTGTTGTTCTTTAAAATAGGTGTGATAAAGGCTATGAATATCCATTTTGTATAAATCATTAACAACATCTGTATGGTTCCACCATCTATCCCATTGATCCCATATTGAGTTGCTATTAAAGTCGCCTGCCAAAATTATTTTCTTGAAATTTTCTTTGTTCAGCTCAATGTATTTCCAAAGTTGCCCTATGTATCCGAAGTTTGGGGACTTGTTTTGACTTGTCCAAATGTTTACTAACTGAAAGTCATTATTTACCATACACGGCAAAAAATGTCGTACTTTATTATCCTTATAATTATCCGGCCAATCAATTGCCTCAATCGTTGTATCTTTTTTTGCAAAAATTCCGATTCCTTTGTTTTTATTATCTCCCCTCCACAAAAAATTTGAAGCCCAGTCTTTGTATGATTTATTAATAGAAAGTTCTGGGTTTTCGCATTCTTGGATTAAGTATAGGTCTGCATCAAATGCAGATAATGTTTCTATCTTATTTCTTAAAGCCCCATTACAATTCCAAGTAACTATTTTCATTTAAATAGAGTATTATAAGAAATGAAGTTTCTGTAATAGCAATATATTTAAAATATATAGAATTTTTAGAATGCAATTCGTGTATATAAAGGCAGGCATAATGGGAAAAAAAGAAAAGCCTCAATGAAATAATTGAGGCTTTGTCTGTGGGAGCACACGGGTTCGAACCGCGGACCCTCCCGACTAAGGTCGGGATGCACTAAATCAACTGAGCTTAATAATTGATGTAGTGTTATTGTTAGTCTGAACACTCCTAAATGCATAAAAAAACCATCCACATGAAGTGAATGGCCTTTCTTTATTCTGTGGGAGCACACGGGTTCGAACCGCGGACCCTCCCGACTAAGGTCGGGATGCACTAAATCAACTGAGCTTAATAATTGATGTAGTGTTATTGTTAGTCTGAACACTCCTAAATGCATAAAAAAACCATCCACATGAAGTGAATGGCCTTTCTTTATTCTGTGGGAGCACACGGGTTCGAACCGCGGACCCTCTGCTTGTAAGGCAGATGCTCTAAACCAACTGAGCTATGCTCCCGTTTTGTTAGGAGTGCAAAAATAGGGTCTGAAACATTACTGCCAAAAAAAGTTTTGAGATTTTTTAAAATTAGTTCAACTGCAAGGCGGGTAAGCGATAGTGCTGACTATCATACACAAACAATTCCTCAATCTCATAAGTCCAGTATTTGTATAAGGGAGATTTCACCAATAGTTGGTCTGCAGCTTCTTTGGTCTCTGTATTCAAGGTAATCCAGCAGGTCTGACTTTCCATACTCACGGCATAGCTGTCGATGATTCCTTTATTTAGTAAGAAATTCACATAAGTACGATGGGGTGGAACCAGCGACATAAAATCATCATCCATCTGAAACTTAATGATCGCCTGAAACTTTTTCATACTTGCCTGTTTTATTGGATATACGAGTACAATATCCGTGCTGATTTTATTTCAGTGGCAATCTGACAACTCCGATTTTGTTTTACTGCTGATATTGCAGTTATTTACTGCCACATTCAAAATGAACCTATATGATCAAAACCATTCTTTTGTTATTGGTCTCTAATGTCTTTATGACTTTTGCCTGGTATGGGCACCTGAAACAACAAGGAATGCCATTATGGAAAGCCATTGCCATCAGTTGGGGTATCGCTTTTTTTGAATACTGTTTAATGGTACCTGCCAATCGTGCAGGATATGCCAACGGATTCTCGGGCTTTCAATTAAAGATTACTCAGGAAATCATAACGCTGCTTGTGTTTACCATATTTGCAGTCTTTTATCTAAAAGAACCTTTTCAAACCAAATACCTGATCAGTTCCTTGTTCATTCTTGGGGCTGTGTATTTTGCTTTTAAAAAATAAGGAGTACTGAACTAGACAGTACTCCTTTCCGATATCCCAAAAAAACAACAATGAATCTTCAATGCTTTCAGCTTACCCAATTTTACGTTTCAACATTCTTCTTTGACCGGGGTGTAAACTATCTGATCTATGCTTGGCTCGTTCTTTAATTTGTGCTTTTTGTTCCGGGGTTAATTCATCATAGCGCTTACGTATATTTTCACGCATTGCTTTTTTCTGTTCAGGCGAAAGACTATCATAACGGGCTCTCATGGCTTCTTTCCGCTCAGGTGACAGTTCATGTCGTCCCTGTTTTCTTCTTTCGTATAACCTTGCTTTTTGTTCAGGCGTTAGACTATCCGTACGCTGACGAATTCTTTCTTTAACTTCTTCTTTGGTTTGTGCTGTAGCGGTATTGGTTTGAATGGCGATGCAAAACAATGCTGCCATACAAATGAGAAAGGTCTTTTTCATGTCTTTATGTTTTTGATAAGACATGAACGATGGAGACGGGTTTAATGCAATCGCAATTATTTCAGGCTTTTAACTTTTTCTATGATGGCAGTACCAAAAATGCAAAGCCCACTGTTAAAAACTATGAGCGCAGCAGTGCCATACCAAAACCAGTTACCACCATTGGCTTTCACGGACCCTGCATCGATGGCCATCGATAATCCGGCGCCCACTAATACCAATCCGATAGGTGCTAGGAATAACCATTTCTTTTTGTGTGTATTCATATCATTAAGGTAAGATCAATCGTGCAATTCTACCATTTCCTCCGGCAAGAAAAATGGCTTTACCGGTTCTTGCTTTTTGTACCACATGAAAACTTTCTTTCGAAATCAATGTCCAGGTTCGTCCGCCATCACTTGAAATATCAATCCCGGATATTCCACAAGTGACCAGTTCTTTTTCATTGAGATAAATAACACAAGAACGATAGCCATGAGGAGGAACTGATGGCTTGGAAAAGACAGGTTTCCCTTTTTTGAAGTTTACCAACACACAGTTATCCGAAGCAATGGTATCTTTTGCAAAATCGCCACCCACAATCACGGCTGATTTTGTTGCACTCCAATAATCGATGGAGTTAGCACCTGTTGATGTGCCACCTTGCATCATAGGAAGAGAATCGTTGAATGTATTCCGATACAGGTCCTTCAATCTTGCTTTGCTACCTCCTGTAACCAAAAGCGTATTCGTGCCGAAATCTTTTTCGTTGATCAATTTTACATTCGTTCCACTGGATGCAAACATTGCTTCGGTATCAGCTACTATGCGTACATCTTTTTGACGATTGGAAGCGGGCATTTGTTCCCAAAGATCACCACCATTCCATGATATAGCAGCAAATAATTTTCCATGAATCGGATCACCAACAACGATCATTTTTTTATTGTCTGCGTATAGATCCATCGCGTCCAAAAACATTCCTTTGGTGGTATCCTCGAATACTTTTCTCCAGTTTTTACCGCCATCGGTTGTTTTCAAAATAACAGCCGGCTCTGCGATTGCCATGATTACAGCAGTATCTGCATTAAAAGCTTCGATATCACGGAAATCCCTTTTCTCATAACCGGGAACAGGAATCCAGTGTATCGTTTTGCCTCCATCGGTAGATCTTACAACAGCCCCATTACTACCACTCGCCCAAAATACCTCGTCATTCACTACACTTAACCCCCTAAAACTTACCTTTTTACCCGATTCCAATACCTGAACTTGTTGTGCCTTACCCAAATGGACGCAAAAAAGGAAGAAGCCACCAACAATTATTTTATAAAACCGCATAGCTGCTACATTTTTGTAGTCTGAAGATAACGGAAATAAGAAACAGGGAACAAGAAACAGGGAACAAGAAAGAAATCAAGAAATCCCCGAAGGGGTCCTTCGGACAAAAAATCAAAGATCACATGATACCATATTGGATGAGTCGGACGCAACTTTTATTGGGTGATGAACCGATTGAAAGATTAATGACGAAAAATGTACTGGTGGTTGGACTAGGTGGTGTGGGTGGTATTTGCGCAGAAATGATTGCTCGTGCCGGGGTGGGTAAGATGACGATCGTTGATGCGGATACAGTGGATTTGAGTAATTGTAACCGTCAGATGCCGGCTTTACACTCCAAGGCAGGAAAATTGAAAGCAGAAGTAATGGCAGATCGATTGAAAGATATCAATCCTGATCTTGATCTCACTGTCTTAACTGAATTTATTCGTGACGAACGCACCAATGAAATTTTAGATCAAGGCAAATTTGATTATGCGGTAGATTGTATTGATACACTTTCTCCCAAAGTATATTTCATCAAAGCTTGTATTGATCGCGGTATTCCGATTGTTACTTCTTTAGGCGCAGGTGGCAAAGTAGATCCCTCGCAAGTGATGGTGACAGATATTTCAAAAACACATCAATGTAACCTCGCAAAATATGTTCGTAAAAAACTACATGGATTCGGTATCTACAAAGGATTAAAAGTGGTATTCAGTCCCGAAAGAGCTGACCAGAGTAGAATCATCGAAACAGAAAAAGCCTACCCCAAAAAATCCATCATCGGCACCATCAGTTATATGCCGGCTATCTTTGGTTGTGTTGCTGCCAGTGTGGTGATTAGAGACCTGTACGGTGTGTCGGATGGGAATAGCGAATAGGTGATGGTAGATGGCAGATCTCAGATGTATGATTTCGGATGTCTGATTTCTGATTTGGGATGGACCTTTTTTTCTATTAATCCTGACATAAAAGACCTAATACCATAAATCTTACATCTGCTATCTGATATCCGACATCAGACATCAGACATCAGTAAATGATCGCTGCTCGCACCATTTCTTTCCAGGCTCTTGTATTCGTGTGCTTGGTGATAGCGGTGATGAAAGCGGGGAAAGGGAGATCGAATAGTTGCTGACTATTTGTGATGCCGGTTAATTTATCTAAATGATTTTTCCCGCTTGGGTTAACACTGGTTGGATAAATATCCCATTCAAATTGATCAGGATGTAGAGTTTTAATGAGTTTGATAGCGATCATCCCGGTTATTACCGATTGAAAACTGATGTTGTCATGTACTTTTAATTGAACTGCCTCACAAAGCATCCCTTTGAATTTACTATGCTCGGGTGTGAATGTAATGGCTTGCGCGCTGCATTCTCCTCCGGAAATATCATTCAGCATACTCGCTACTCGTTCAGCATGTAACCAGGGTGCTCCAATAGCGGTAAAACTATAAGGAGTGCCCCTTCCTTCAGAAAGATTTGTAGCTTCTAACAAACAAAGACCCGGATATAACAACATTGCATCAAATGATTGTATAGCTGGCGATGTAGCTACGAATGGAAGTTTCCATTCCGGTTGAAACTGTTCTCTATTCCAACCTTTACAACGTATGATCTCAAGGGTAGCTCCAATTTCTTTTACTGTATTAAAATATATCGCCAACTCACCCAATGTTAAGCTATGCCTGATAGGCATTTCCCATCTCCCAATAAAAGAACCATTGACTTCATCTAAAAACGGACCTTCCGCCAATTCCAGTATTCCGGAAATAGGATTGGGGCGATCTAAGATGATCAATGTTTTTTGAGATTTTGCAGCGGCTTCCATTACATGCGTAAGTGTCCACAGATATGTGTAAAAGCGACTTCCTAAATCGGGTACATCAAACAGTAAAATATCTATCTTGTCTAAATGAACTGCCTCCGGCGCCAATCTTTCACCATACAAGCTGATCACAGGTAAACCGGTAAGGATATCTGTTCCATCGCTCATGGCATGTCCATCAGCACCTTTCACATCCAAACCATGTTCAGGTGAAAACAACATCGTAATATGAAAGCCATTTTCCAATAAAGCCTTTCTGGAAGCAATTCCATCATGTGTTCGAGCCGCTTCATTAGTGATCATGCCAATGCGCGATTGTTTCCAAGAAGGGTTTAGTTGAAGCAGATGATCGATTCCGAATTGTAGCATAGGAGAATTCAAAAGTAAAAAGTAAAAAATCAAAAATGAAGAAGTGGAGTGAAAGGTGAAAAGTGAAATATTCTTTTGACTTTTCACTTTGGACTTTTGACTTCTCTCACAAACCCCATCTCATTCTTCATCTCTTCCACAATATTAAAAATGATCGGACAGCGTCCGTAGTGCATGAGGGTGGTGAACAGTCTTTTGGAAAATCCCGGTAAATGCATGGCGGGGAACTCACGACAGCCTTCAAAGCGGTGTTCATAGACATTACAGCGATTGGCTTCGAGAAAAGTACAGGGAATGGCATTCATTAACATCATGCCGTTATTCCCTTTCTCAAGATAAGTTTCATCAAAAGAAGCTCTGGAAACTTCCAAATGTGCAGAAAGTGTATCTGCTTCTGATTCAGAAACATTGATCATTAGACTCTTGCAACAATTGCCGCAAACAGTACAATCTATTTGCTTTTCTATAGAACGATTGAGTCGATTTGCTACCGCATCCATTTGTTCCGGTATGTTCGATTTTACCTGACGGGCAAATCGATCATTCTCCTCGAGTCGCTCAGCGGCAAGAATAGCGATCTGTTCCAGATCCCGGATGGGTTGTTTTTGAAGGAAATTGATGCGATAAAGGTAGGTAGAAGGGGCTGAAAATGGTAAAATCAACATTTTTTTGTGTTTTATCCACATGAAAACGGCATTTGTAGAAAAGAAAAATTGTGTCGGGTGTACAGGTGGTTAGATTTGCGGGTTGGAGAGCAGAAAAAAGGTGAAGGAGTTTCTATAAAAATGAAGACTTATGGCAGAACAGAAAAATTTGAATGAATACAATGAAGAATCGATACGGTCTTTAGACTGGCGTGAGCATATTCGACTCAGACCGGGGATGTATATCGGTAAACTGGGCGATGGTTCCGCTACAGACGATGGTATCTATGTATTGATTAAAGAAGTGATCGACAACTGTATCGATGAACATACCATGGGATTTGGGAAACAAGTGGAGATTACCATCGAAGGTAAACAGGTAAACATCCGCGATTATGGTCGAGGTATTCCGTTGGGTAAAGTAGTGGATGTGGTGAGTAAGATCAATACAGGTGCTAAATACGATAGTAAAGCCTTTCAAAAAAGTGTAGGTCTGAATGGAGTAGGTACCAAAGCGGTAAATGCATTGAGTCAGTATTTCAAAGTCACTTCTCACCGTGATGGGAAAGAAAAAACAGCTGAATTTGAAAGAGGTGTATTGGTAAAAGATTACAAGGAACAAAAAACAAGTGAGCCCAATGGAACGCTTGTATCTTTTATTCCCGATGAAACAGTCTTTCGCAATTTTCATTTTATTCATGAATACCTCGATAGCCAACTATGGAATTATTGCTATCTGAATGCGGGACTATCTATTCATTTTAATGGAAAAAAGTATGTGAGTAAAAACGGATTGCTGGATCTGTTGGAAAGAAAAACCAATGCAGACGAACTCCGTTATCCCATCATTCATTTGAAAGGCGATGATATTGAAGTGGCCATTTCTCACAATAATGATTACGGGGAAGATATTTTCTCCTTTGTGAATGGACAGTATACCACACAAGGTGGAACCCATCAACAGGCATTTAGAGAGGCCTATATTAAAGTAATCCGTGATTTTTATAAGAAAGATTATGATGCTTCTGATATTCGTGGTAGTATCGTAGCCGCCATTTCTGTACGTGTACAAGAGCCGGTATTTGAAAGTCAGACCAAAACCAAATTGGGCTCTCAGAATGTTTCTGAAGGTGGTCCGTCCATGAAAAAATTTGTGGAAGAATTTTTGGCGAAAGAATTGGATAACTATCTCCATAGAAATCCAACCGTAGCGGAAGCCCTTCGTAAACGTATTGAACAAAGTGAACGAGAAAGAAAGGAACTGGCTGGAATTAAAAAATTAGCCAATGAAAGAGCGAAGAAAGCCAATCTGCATAATAAAAAGCTAAGAGATTGCAGGGTGCATTTGAATGATGATTTACCTGCTAAGAATAAAGAAGAGTTCATCGCCTTGCAAAAGAATTCAACCATTTTTATTACCGAAGGGGATAGTGCCAGTGGAAGTATTACAAAATCTAGAAGTGTAGATACACAAGCAGTGTTTAGTTTACGTGGTAAGCCATTGAACGCTTTCGGACTTACGAAAAAAGTGGTGTATGAAAATGAAGAATTCAATTTATTGCAACATGCACTGAATATTGAAGATGGAATGGAAGGATTGCGTTACAATAATATTGTCATTGCAACGGATGCAGACGTGGATGGAATGCATATCCGTTTGCTGATGATGACTTTCTTCCTTCAGTTCTTTCCTGATCTTGTTAAACGTGGACATGTATACATTTTGGAAACACCTTTGTTCCGTGTGAGAAATAAACAGGAAACCATTTATTGTTACGATGAATCAGAAAAACAGGCTGCTATTCAAAAACTAGGAGGTAAGCCGGAGATTACACGATTCAAAGGGTTAGGAGAGATTTCTCCGGAAGAATTCGGAAGATTCATTGGCGCAGAAATGCGTGTTCAGCCGGTGATATTGGAACAAGGCGATCATATTCAACAATTATTGGAATATTACATGGGTAAGAATACCATGGAAAGACAGGATTTTATTATCAACAACCTAAAAGTAGAATTGGATCTGGAGGTAGCAGCCAACTGATCAAAGTATTAAATAGCGTAAGATGATTCATATTGTTTTCGAAACTGCGAACATAGCAGTATTACAACAAGCCATAGAATTGGATGAAACCATTCAAGGAACCATTCTTGAAATTAAAGATGATTATGCGGTAGGTCCGTTAGGTGATATTTATGCAACCGAAGGTTACCAACTACGTCGCGATTGGTGGAAAAGTTTGCTCGAATTTTCTCCTTATACCGAACAACTAGATTTGGTAGATGATAAATTAACTGTACATCATTTATTGAAACAGTTGGATGAAGAACCTGATACAGAAGTTTGGATATGGATGGCTCAAAATGCTCATGATGTTTGTGGGTATTATTGGTTGATGAGTCAGTTGAAAGACTATCAAGGAAGGGTACAGGTTTTATACCTCAATAATCTTCCCTTTATCAATGAAAAGGGACAAATATTTTATCCATCCTATCTGCATGAAATTCAACCGAAGGAATTCTTGAAAGCCAAAAAATTGTCCAGACCTATTACGCTCAGTGAGTTTGAAGTAGATCCGGATGAATGGAAAAAACATTGTCAGGAATCAGCCATGGTGCGTTTTTTAGAAGGCGGTAAAAAGATCATTGGTAAAGAAGTAAATTTTTTTGATAAGGATATTCTTACACATATCAACTCAGAGCCGCAAAAACTGAGTAAGATATTAACGAATACTTTGAGTAAGATGAAAGTGAAGACAGGGGATGTTTTTTTGGTATGGCGTATTAGGGAACTGATTCAGGAAGGAAAATTAGAAGCTATTGGTGACTGGAATAAATCTTGGAAAGACATTAGTGTGAAGATACAAGGGGGCAAGAGTCAGGACACAAGTGTAGAAGTAGCGGAATAAAAATACAGTAGGAAATATCAGATTTAAAATCAAACGGCACACATGGTAGAGATCATCAGCGTAGATAAGATTGGAGAAGATGAAAGAGGGGCTACGCATTATTTCGACACAGACAGAACCGGACAATTTATCATTGCTTACCGGAGAAAGGGTAGTATCAGTGGCAGGCATTACCATAAGGGTACAGCACCCACTAAAAATCCTGAGCAGTTAATATTGATGCAGGGAGAGGCAACTGTAAACTGGTTTGATGTACAAGGCGATGCGAAAGGTTCTATTCAAGTAAAAGCACCGGCTAAAATATTCATTCAACCATGGGCATGGCATGAAGTAATTGCGGATACGGATATCATCATGTTTGAATTGAATGGATTAGAAGATGCAAAAGACGATACATTCAGAATTGAGAAATAGGGTGTAAGGATACACCAACAACAAATGACGAGAAGATGGCGAAGGAAAAACAACCCAACAGGGTTTTTGAAAATCAATCAGGTGTACAGGGACAATACCGGAACTGGTTTCTGGATTATGCTTCCTATGTAATATTGGAAAGAGCGATTCCTGCAATTGAAGATGGTTTAAAACCCGTTCAACGCAGGATATTACATGCGATGAAAGAAATGGATGATGGACGCTTTAACAAAGTGGCCAATATCATCGGACAAAGTATGCAGTACCATCCACATGGAGATGCGAGTATTGGTGATGCATTGGTGAATCTTGGACAAAAAGATTTGCTGATTGAAACACAAGGTAACTGGGGAGATGTAAGAACAGGCGATGAAGCAGCCGCTTCAAGGTATATTGAAGCGCGCTTGTCTAAATTTGCACTCGAAGTAGCATTCAATCATAAAACCACACATTGGCAATTGAGTTATGATGGTAGGAAGAATGAGCCTATTACTTTGCCAATGAAATTTCCATTACTATTGGCTCAGGGTGCCGATGGTATTGCGGTGGGTTTATCTACTAAAATTCTTCCTCATAATTTCTGTGAGTTGATTGACGCTTCTATCAAATACCTGAAAGGCAAAAAGTTTGAGATCTATCCCGATTTTCAAACAGGAGGTATGATTGATGTGTCTAACTATAATGAAGGGAAAAGAGGTGGAAAAGTTCGTGTACGAGCGCATATTGAGGAGTTGGATAAAAAAACACTGGTGATACGGGATGTGCCTTTTGGTGTTACGACTACCCAATTGATGGAAAGCATCACCAAAGCGAATGACCAAGGTAAGATCAAGATCAAAAAAGTAACAGATGTTACAGCACAGGAAGTAGAAATTCATATTGATCTTGCTGCTGGTATTTCTACAGATATCACCATTGATGCTTTGTATGCGTTTACTGATTGTGAAGTAAGTATTTCTCCCAATGCATGTGTAGTAGTAGAGCAAAAGCCGCAATTCTTAGGGGTACATGAATTGTTAAAAGTATCTGCTGATAATACAAAGACATTACTAGGAAGAGAATTAGAGATCAGACTGGCAGAGTTGGAAGACAAATGGCATTATACTTCGTTGGAAAAAATCTTCTTTGAAGAAAAGATATACAAAGAGCTTGAACAGAAGCATGCTACTTGGGACTTGGTGATAGAGGCCATCAGTAAAGCTTTTGAGCCATTCAGGAAAAAACTCAAACGTGCGATAGGAAGAGAAGATATTTTAAAACTAACAGAAAAACCTGTTCGTAGAATTTATCGTCTGGATATCAATGAACTCAACGAGCAGATCAAAGGAATAGAGGCAGAGATCAAACAAGTAAAATTTGATTTAGAGCATTTGACTGATTTTGCTGTTGCCTATTTTGAAAACTTACTCAAAAAATTTGGTAAGGGCAGAGAAAGAAAAACAGAGATCAAGGAGTTTGATACCATTCAGGTGAAACAAGTAGCAATTGCCAATACCAAATTATACCTGAATCGAGCAGAAGGATTTATTGGGACTTCTTTGAAGAAGGATGAATTTTTGTGTGATTGTTCTGATTACGATGATATCATTGCATTTACTAAATCAGGCACCATGAAAGTGGTGAAAGTATCTGATAAGGTATTTGTAGGGAAGGACATTCTTCATGCTGCTGTTTTTAGAAAAAATGACGAGCGTACGACCTATAATATGATTTATTTGGATGGCGCCAGCGGAACCAGTTATGCCAAACGTTTCAATGTAACAGGCGTAACACGAGACAAAGAATATGATCTCACCAAAGGAGCTGATAAAAGTAAGGTCCATTATTTCACCGCCAATCCCAATGGTGAAGCAGAAGTAGTGAAAGTGGTATTGAGTCCAAATTGTACAGCCCGCAATAAAGAATTTGATTTTTATTTTGAAGAATTAGAGATCAAAGGAAGAAGTAGTATGGGTAACCAGGTGACGAAGTATCCTATTAAAACAGTGAAACTGAAAGAAGCGGGTAAGAGCACTTTGGCAGGCGTGAAATTATGGTTTGATGATAAGTTTGGCAGATTGAATACCGAAGAAAAGGGGCAATACCTGGGAAGTTTTGAAGATGAGAAACTACTGGTTATCTACAATGACGGTAGTTATGAATTGACAGATACAGAAATGACCCAGCGTTTTGATCCGGAAAAAGTAACCCTGATCGAAAAATTTGATCCGAATAAAATCATTACTGCTGTATACCTGGATAATGATAAAGGACAATTCAACATCAAACGTTTCAAGATTGAAACCAGCACGCTGAAAACACAGTTCTTATTCATTAAAGAAGGAGATGGTAACAGACTTGAAGCTGTTACAACAGATGATGAACCTATACTTGTAGTACAAACAGGTAGGGGTGCACAAGTGCGTAAAGCAAAATTCAAAGTGGCCAAAATGGTAGAAGTGATGGGCTGGAAAGCAGTAGGGGCAAAGCTGACAGACTTCAACAAAAGCATTGAAATGGAATGGGAGCAAAGACCCAAAGATGATAACCCGATGCCGGAGTTGTTTTAGGCTATTAGCCATACGCTAAAAGCAGATCACGGTTTTGCCATATGCTATTATCCATATGCCATAAGCTATCCCCTAAAAGCAGCTTACTTCCTTCTCAATCTGATCGAAGCTGTTCTATTCAGATCACTGGTGAGAATGAGCTCGTGTCTTTTCTGTCCGTCATAAATGATCATGATGGCTGTATTTGGAGGGATGGTGCCTAAATTCTCTGCATACATACTGATCTCATTTACCTCTTTGGTTGAATCAAGTAAGATCATTCTTCTAAAGGCACTTTGTGTCAACGCAACGTCTTTAAATAATAGTTGATCATTCAGATAGATGGAAACTGTATCATGATCAATGGTGCCATTATCATATAAGTCAATTCTGAGCAAATTTTCAGTGACTTCAATCTCTTTGAAAATAGATTTTTCTCTTTCTAAAAATCTGGGCTCGATCATGGTTGGAGAGATTTCTTTTCTCTCTATCATCTTCATTGTACTGATAGGATCAGTTGGGGAATCAATTTCTATGGTATCGATTTCAGGCTTTGATGCAACAGTATCTGTTGAGTATTTAAAGCGATATTGAATCGCAGGACTTGTGTATCTATGCGCTGCATCACTTTCAAAAGCACCTGTTAAGACTGATTCAGTTCGATTGACCAAAAGCGTAAAATTACCGGTGAGTATACAATCAACCCCGATCTTAGTATTGGTCGATAAATAATAGATAAACGGTATGGGTTTGAAAGTTAATTGTCTTGTTTTGGTATTGAAATTTCCATTGACTTTTACTTTGAATAGACTATCCCTAAAATAATATTGCAATTCGCCGATGACAGTATTTCCTTTTTGTTTGATGACAAGTTCAGATAAATAAGAACTATGTTCACCCGGAACTGCTACTTTACCAATACCATACCAATGCCCCGTAGCGGTTTGTGCATTGGATTGAAAAACCATGATGAAACAAACAAGTATCGTATACACCCCTTTCATGCGATGAAAATATTAAAGCCTTATGGATCAGTCTTTTAAAGTTGCTAACAGCCGTGGATACCCTTCTAAAACGTATATTCTATCGTATTCAAATAAACTAACCTATTTTTGCCGATTCAGATTTTTATGGAAACAGTGAATGTAGGGCAATACAATACCCTCAAAGTATCAAGAAAAGTAGATTTTGGTTTTTACCTCGAAGATGGAGGAGATGGTATTTTATTACCTACTCGTTTTGCTCCAAAAGGACTTCGAATCGGAGACGAGATCACAGTATTTGTTTATCATGATTCAGATAATAGGCTTATTGCCACAACTCAAAAAGCGAATGCTTGCGTAGGTGAGATCGCTAAAATGAAAGCAGTGGCAGTTACCCGGCAAGGTGCGTTTCTGGATTGGGGACTGATGAAGGATCTGTTTGTTCCCGCCTCAAAACAACTGGGAGGTATGAGAGTGGGAGCTGAGTACCTTGTAAAACTCTATATCGATCAAATGACAGGAAGGGTGGCCGCTACAGAAAAAATTGAGCAATTATTGAGTAATGATGTATTGACTGTGAAAGAGTTAGATCAGGTTGAATTATTGGTATATCGTCAATCTGAATTGGGCTATGTTGTTATCATTAACAATGTACATACCGGGATTATTCATACCAACGAGATATTCACTGAACTTAAAATCGGCGATAAACTTAAGGGCTTTGTTAAGACTATTTTGACCGGGAATAAAATTGATGTGGTGCTGGGCAAGCCCGGTTTTCAAAAAGTAGAAGATGAAGCAGAGAAAATACTTCGTTTGTTACAAGAAAACAATGGATACCTGCCTTATCATGATAAATCAGATCCGGAAGAGATCTATACTTTCTTTGGAATGAGCAAGAAGACTTTTAAGATGACAACAGGTAATCTTTATAAACAAAGAAAGATCGAGTTTACACAAACTGGGTTCAAACTGATTACGGAGTAATATAGATTGGGTGAGTCTTCGGAGAAGTCGATAGTCCATGGACCATGGTCTATGGTCTATCGACTAACCAAGTAGTATCTGTAAATACGCTATTCCCATTGGGAGCTTTTATGGTTGTTGTTCCAACATAATAGTCGTCTGCAATTTCTTTGATATCAAAATAAAGGATACTGTTTTGATACAGTCTTTTTTCAGCATCATCTTTGGGGCCTGCACCAGAAAGATAGGTCGCCGCAAATCTGCAATTACCCAGCCAATCAATTTTCCAATACGTAGTATCTTTCGTACGGGTGTTCACGTCTTGTTGTATTCCATCAATCCGGGTAATCTGAATATGATCGCCTCTCTTGGTATAACTATGAAATTTTCCCACCTTTAATATGCTGCAATCGGGCACTATTCCATAAAATGAACTAGCGATGATTGCTATGCAAATCAGACTACAGAAAATGAAGGCGGAACGGGGCATAAGTTTTTGGCTAATATACTATGGTTTGATGTTCAAATTCAGTACCGAAGCTAACGATTGTTAGTATGATTGCCTTATATTTGCGCTTCAATTGAATTATATGTCGAACAGAACAGTATATATCGTATCTGCCGTAAGAACTCCAATGGGTTCTTTTGGTGGTAATTTGAAAGATTTTTCCGCGCCTCAGTTGGGCGCTATTGCGATCAAAGCAGCTGTTGAAAGAGCCGGTATTCAGCCTGATCAGGTACAGGAAGTATTGATGGGTTGTGTGATACAAGCAAATACCGGACAAGCACCTGCCCGTCAGGCGGCTAAATTCGCAGGGTTACCTGATACGGTGATCTGTACTACTGTTAATAAAGTTTGCGCCAGTGGTATGAAAGCCATTTCACAAGGAGCGCAGGCAATTTTATTGGGAGATGCTGATATAGTGGTGGCTGGTGGAATGGAAAGCATGAGCAATGTTCCTTTTTATTCACCCAATCTTCGTTGGGGAAACAAATATGGTAATGTGCAACTGATCGATGGCTTAGCCAAAGATGGTTTAACCGATGTGTACCATAATTATGCCATGGGTAATGCAGCAGAACTTTGTGCCAAAGAATGTAATATTTCACGTGAAGAACAAGATGCTTTTGCAATTGAGAGCTATAAAAGAAGTCAGGCAGCGTGGAACAATGGAAACTTTGATGCAGAAGTAGTGCCGGTGCCTATTCCTCAAAGAAAAGGAGATCCTATTTTATTTGCGAAAGATGAAGATGCTTTCAATGTAAAGTTTGATAAGATCCCTGAATTAAAACCTGCATTTATAAAAGATGGAACCGTTACAGCAGCCAATGCTTCTACCATGAACGATGGTGCAGCAGCAGTGGTGTTGATGAGCAAAGAAAAAGCAGATTCATTAGGCATTAAACCCTTGGCCATCATTCGTAGTTATGCCGATGCAGAACAAGCGCCTGAGTGGTTCACTACAACACCGGCTTTGGCGGTTCCAAAAGCAGTAGCAAAATCCGGTTTAGAAATGAATCAGATTGATTATGTTGAATTGAATGAAGCATTCTCTGTAGTTGGCATTGCTAATATTCAAAAAATGAAATTGGATCCTGCAAAAGTGAATGTACACGGTGGTGCTGTTTCTTTAGGTCATCCTTTGGGTTGCAGCGGTGCAAGGATCATTGTTACTTTATTACATGTGTTGAAACAACATGGTGGAAAAATAGGTGCTGCCGGTATTTGTAATGGTGGGGGTGGTGCCAGCGCCATGGTCATTGAAAATATTTCTGCTTAAACATTGAATAGCTTGTATATCCAAACTGCCACGGCTGACGATGCATCATTGATTGCAACCATCAGCCGTGAAACTTTTTACGACAGCTTCGCCGAAAAGAATACGGTTGCGAATATGCAACTCTTTCTCGATACGCAATTCACAGAAGAAAAACTGATGGCGGAAGTATTGGATCCCTTGAATGTTTTTTTTATAGCGTTTGTAGATGATGTACCGCTTGGATATTGTAAAATGAGCCCCGGAACTCACACTCAAAACCCAACTACTGATCCCTCCATTGAAATTTGTCGTTTTTATGCCCGTAAAAACAGCATCGGAAAAGGGATTGGAAAAGCTTTGATGCTACACGCACTATCCTACGCGAAAGACCATGATTATAAAAAAGTATGGTTAGGTGTTTGGGAAAAGAATGAACGGGCGATTGCCTTCTATCAGTTTTTCGGATTTTCAAAATTTGGTGAACATGATTTTTTGTTGGGAACAGATCTGCAAAGAGATTGGTTGATGGAAAAACTAGTACAATAAAACAATCAGTCATTTGTTGATCACTGATCGATCAGTAAAAAATTATAACCTACTAATTCCTACACGCTGTTTCAGGTATTGTTGTTTTTCAATACATGTAAGCATACAATGGGCTAAATCTCCGGCAGTAATCTGATAATGATTGGGCTTTGGGGCATAATTAGCAGCAGTAATGTATTGTCCGGTTCCCGCCTTGTTCAAAATATCGGGGGAGCAAATAAAAGTCCAGTCAAGAGATGAATGCGCCAGTGTTTGATAAGCAAGCAAGTGTTCATTTCCCACCGGCAGGTATTCTTTAGGGTAACCTGATTGTTCCATCAGTAAACCTTCATCGGGCTCATCTGCATTCAAAATACCCATACCACCCAACGCAACAATTCTTTGTACACCGCACTGTTCCATCTGTTCAATGATATTTTTCATACCCAAACTTCTGGTTCGATCACTACCATCAAAACCGCCACCCAGTGTCGATAATATGGCATCCGATCCTTCAATGGCATTTCTCACATCAGCGGCGTCAAAAACATAACCTTTGATAGCGATCAAAGCATCATTATCCAGATCATGATCTATCAACTCCTCCACATTTCTTCCAAAAGCACGTACGGTATGGCCTTTGGCCATTGCCAGGGACACTATGAAGCGACCTACTTGGCCGGTAGCGCCAAAAACTGTGATGATCATGTCATTTTTTACAGCAATTTACTAAAAGCAGGCTTGCTTTCCTAGGCTGTTTGTGCGGCTTGTTCTGCTATTTCATCCATGCTGATACCATGATGACTTTCATCATACACACATTCTCCATTTTTGATCAGCAAAATCTGAGGTGATTCGTGGTATACAGCAAAATCGGTAGCTATTTGATCTGAAATAGAACGAAAGGCAAGAAGGTCTAAATAATGAAATGTTACTTGCTCAGGTATAGTACTTCTTTCTAAACGATTCAAGACCATGGAGCTGATGCTACAACGGGTACTATGTTTGAATATAACTTGAGCTGTTTGAAAAGATTGTTCTTTGATCTGTGCTAACTGATCAATCGAAGTAATAGGATTCCAGTTCATCTTTTTTTCTTAGAAAACAATACAAAATACAATAAGTTCAGCAGACATTAAGGCTTGAAGTAGCGAGGATTGGTGGTTGGACAGCCTCTGCTTTTAGATGAAGTACAAGAACTAATCAACACTGCGCTTAATACGAGTAAGAATAGTATAGCGGTTATCTTTTTCATGTGTTGCGATTTAAGTTAGCGTTTTGACTGTATTTTGCGCTATAACAAAGATACTGATTTGACTGAAATTGTTGCTTTCAGACAGTTAATATGCATAAAACGATAGAAATCAAAGTATTATTATGAAGGTTCACTTTATTTCGATAGGCGGAAGTGTGATGCATCAATTGGCCATTGCACTCCATAAAAAGGGTTATCAGGTCACAGGAACAGATGATGAAATATTCGAACCTGCAGCCTCTAATCTGCAAGAACACGGACTTTTGCCAACTGCCATTGGCTGGGATCCGGCTAAGATCACCCCTGATTTGGATGCTGTGATTTTAGGGATGCATGCAAAATCAGACAATCCGGAATTACAAAAGGCAATAGCGTTACAATTGAACATCTATTCTTTTCCGGAATATATCTATCATGAGAGTCAGCAAAAGACAAGAGTAGTGGTGGGAGGAAGTCATGGTAAGACCACCACAACCAGTATGATCATGCATGTGTTGAAGCATACAGCACAAAAATTCGATTATCTCGTTGGAGCAAAAGTGGAAGGGTTTGATCAGTCTGTGAATATTACCGATGCACCTGTTATTGTTTGTGAGGGAGATGAATATCCTGCCAGCGCCATCGAGCGAAAACCTAAATTTCATTTTTTATATCCGCACATTGCTATTCTTACGGGTATCGCTTGGGATCATATCAATGTATTTCCCACATTTGAATTTTATCTGGAACAATTCATCATTTTTATCAATAAAATTGAACCGAATGGATTGTTGATTTACAATGAATCGGACCCGGTGTTAAAAGAACTCGTAACTCAGCATAAGCGTGAGGATATTCGTTACCAGCCCTATTCAATCCCTACACATAGCATTTCAGCCGGTAGAACAACTGTAGAACTGGAAGGTGTATCAGGAAACTTAAAAGTTTTTGGTAATCATAACTTGCTCAACTTATATGCGGCTTATTATGCATGTAAAGAATTGGGGTTATCAGTGCATGATTTTGTTCAGGCCATTGGTAGTTTTTCCGGTGCGGCTAAACGATTGGAGCTGCTAGCCAGTAATGATCAAACAGCAGTATATCGTGATTTTGCACATGCCCCCAGTAAAGTAAAAGCAACGATTGAAGCCGTGAAATCACAGTTCCCCGGTCGTAAGTTGATAGGTGTACTTGAGTTACATACTTATAGCAGTTTGAATGAGGCCTTTATGAAAGAATACAATGGCGCATTGGAACCTGCAGATCAAGCGGTTGTTTTTTATTCCAAACATGCGTTAGAGATCAAGCGATTGCCCGATTTACCCGAAGCTGCAGTACAACAAGGTTTTAATAAATCAGGATTGCTTATTTTTACCGATGCAGTGTTGTTAAAAGAATGGTTATTGTCTGTTGACTATCGTAACAGTAATCTTTTATTAATGAGTAGCGGCAATTATGATGGCATAGATGTGGTATCATTAGCAGAGGAAATCATTCAAAAGACAGATACCAATAATTAGAATTATTATATTTACTTCGTACCATGAAATTGCAACTCACACGTCCGCTTGCTTTTATTGATTTGGAAACAACCGGTGTTAACATCAGTTTGGATCGTATTGTAGAGATCGCTATTGTGAAGATCAATCCAGACGGAACTCAGCAAGTCAAAAGAAAACTTATCAATCCCATGATGCCCATTCCGAAAGGGGCGAGTGATGTTCATGGTATTACAGATGATATGGTAAAAGATGCACCTGTTTTCAAGCAGGTAGCGAATGAAATCAAACAATTCATTGATCATTGTGATATTGGAGGATACAATAGCAATCGTTTTGATATCCCTATGCTCATTGAAGAATTTTTACGTGTTGGTATCGATTTTTCTACTGATGGAAGAAAGTTGGTAGATGTGCAGAAAGTATTTCACATGATGGAGCAAAGAACATTGAGTGCTGCTTACAAATTTTACTGTCAAAAAACTTTAGACGGAGCGCACAGTGCTGAAGTGGATGCCACGGCAACTTGGGAAGTCCTGGAAGCGCAGGTAGAGCGTTATCCGCAAATTGGAAATACGGTAGAAAGTATTGTAAAATTCACCGGTGAAGACGATATAGTGGATTTTGCCCGTCGTTTTGTTCGTGAAAATGGTGTAGAAGTCTTCAATTTTGGGAAACATAAAGGTAAGCCTGTGACACAGGTACTCAAGGAAGAGCCCCAGTATTATGATTGGATGATGAAAGGTGATTTCCCTATGAATACCAAGCAAAAACTCACTGAAATCCTCAATAGAACTTTGTTAAAGAAAGGATAAGTCTCCCCATTTTACATAGTATTTTCCGCAATTCTGATGATGGTTTAACGACTAATCGTTCTGAGTTGTATTTTAGCGGAGCAACCGAATACCCCCTTGATTGGAAAAGTTAGTCATCATACCAACCTACAACGAAAAAGAAAATATTGCGTCAATCATCAAAGCTGTATTTGACTTACAATCCGGTTATCATGTTCTTGTTATTGATGATGGCTCCCCAGATGGTACGGCTGCCATTGTAAAAGAACTCATGCAACAATATCCTGAACAACTATTCCTTGAAGAGCGTAAAGGAAAATTGGGATTAGGTACCGCATATATTCATGGATTCAAATGGGGTATCAATAAAGAATATGCCTATATTTTTGAAATGGATGCAGATTTCTCTCACAACCCCAAAGATTTGGAACGGTTGTATCACGCATGTAAACATGAAGGAGCAGATGTAGCGGTGGGTAGTCGGTACGTGCCCGGCGGTAGAACAGAGAACTGGCCTTGGGATCGTCAGTTGTATTCAAGAGGAGGAGCGTTGTACACAAAGCTACTTACCTGGATGCCGGTAAATGACCCAACTGCAGGTTTTGTTTGTTATACGCGACAGGTCTTAGAATCCATTAACCTAGATGAAATTGAATTCGTAGGGTATGCTTTCCAGATTGAGATGAAATTCGTTTCTTGGAAATTAGGATTCCGTATCAAAGAAGTGCCCATCACATTTATTGATCGAAAGATTGGTGTGAGTAAAATGAGCAAGGGCATCATCAAAGAAGGAGTATTGGGTGTTTTAAAAATACAATGGCATAGTCTTTTCAAAAGTTATAAGAAAAGGGTATCAAGTGCTTCTTGAAAATAGAACGTTATTGTTCGTCTAAATCAAATCTCCCCAAAACGCTGTTTTCTATTTCTTTGAATTAGCTTTAGCCTCATGAAAGAGGCGCTCATCAAGCTACATATTTCTGTTTTTCTGGCCGGATTCACCGGAGTGTTGGGCATATTGATTCATATGAATGAGGGATTGCTGGTTTGGTATCGCATCATGATTACTGTGGTTACATTACTGGCGCTATTGAAATGGAAGAACCAACTGCAACAGGTTGCTCCTACCATGGTTTGGAAATTATTAGGGATCGGAACCCTCATTGCGCTGCATTGGGTTTTTTTCTATGGGAGTATTAAAATGTCCAATGTCTCCATCGGATTGGTATGTTTTGCTTCAACCGGATTATTCACCGCATTATTAGAGCCGGTATTCAACGATCGCTCATTCAGTTGGCCGGATGTAGGGTTGGGGCTACTAAGTTTATTAGGTATCATTCTTATTTTTCAATTGGATACAAGATATCGGGAAGGAATTATTGCGGGGATTGCTTCAGCCATATTAGCCGCTCTTTTCTCTGTACTTAATAAGCGGCAAGTTCAAAAAGTAGAGCCAAGAACGATGATGATCTATGAACTTAGTGGAGGCTTATTGATTCTCACACTTCTCATGCCGATATATTTATATTATTACCCCGTTGAAACCATTCTTCCTACTTTATCTGACTGGTTTTGGTTGCTGATCTTAAGTTGGCTCTGTACCGTATTGGCGATGGACTTGATGTTGCAGGCGCTGAAGAAGGTTTCCGCATTTACACAAAATCTCAGTCTCAATCTGGAACCCGTATATGGAATTTTACTGGCTTTTGTTTTATTTAAAGAGAACGAAAAACTAAACGGTAGTTTTTATATTGGAGTGGCACTTATTACGACCTCTGTTTTACTACAAATGATCAGGGTGGTTAGAAAGCATCAGCAAAAGCATATCTGAGCTTCGTTTATTCCTGTCTGGTATTGGATACGATCTTTTGAATGACCGTATCAAGTTTCGTAGCACTTATATTCAATAGCTCCAACACTTGCAATATCTCAGGATCATTTGTTTTTTCTGTGTACAACATCAAGACATTGATCAAACCTAGAATATTACTCAGTGGGGCCCTTGCTTCATGTGATTGTAAGTAAGCAATTTCACGCATGCGGTCATACTGCTGTAATAGTTTCATCTCGGCTTTTTTCCTCGCGTCAATATTGGTGATATTCATGGCAACACCTAACATATCACCCACTTCGCTATAAACAGGGTAATACAAAAATTCAAACCATAAAACATCGCCATTCAACAAAGCAACAGGACGCTCTGTTGTTAGTTTTTCTCCTGAGAGTGCTCTTTCAAAATGTTCTTTAAAATACTGATCTAATTCTTTCGGAACATAATTACTGAAATCAGCATCTATATACAATTGCGCATTGAAATACTCTTTTGAAAGCAGATCTGCAGTGCGGTTAAAATTCAAGATTTTCAGGTCTGCACTCAGTAAGATATTGATATCAGTGGTACTATCAAGTATCGCTTTTAGTTTGATTTCATTTGCTAGGAGTTCCAGCTGTTGTTTTTTCTGCAAGGTTATATCAATGAAATAGCAAATGATGCCTTCTTTGGATGGTGTAGCTGAAACCGCAAAATGGTAATCGGGTGGCCAAGGTTGTTCAAAAGTGATGGTTTCTTCAATATCAAATGCTTTGCGCATAGCCGCTGCATAGGGTTGTTCATCGGTATCCGGAAAGAAATCCCAAAAGCTTCTTCCGATCATTTCTTGTCTGGATAAACCGGTCACTGATTCAAAGAATCTATTCACTTTGATAAAAGTCCAGTTACGATCTAAAGCAAAAAAACCATCGCTAACCCCATCCAAGTATTCATTGAATTGATGCGTATACCTGGAGGCCGTAAAATCATCTAATGGATCGCCACTTAATAATACTCCCATGGCCTGTACAACATATTCACCTTCAGGGGTATCAACTGCGCTCATTTCCCATTGTATCGTATGCTGATTTTCGTCGATCAGGTATCGTGCAATAACTGATAATTTTTCTTCGGGATGTTGAAAGGCTTTTTCTACTTGTTGCCTAAGAAAATCAATATCTGCATAGTGAACTTGCTCATCATATTTTCTGCTTCCGATCAAGGCTTTGTCCCAACCTGTAATCGAAGACATTTTTTGATTGATATATCGATACTGCCCATGTTGATCAATAATCATATACATGAACACATGTGAGTGCTCAAGCGTAGTGATCATTTGTTCCATAGGAGAATGTGTATTCATGTAAACTTGACTAGCGACCTATAATAAGCAAAGTAATATCAATTTTTTAATCAATATAATGCTTTGAAATGGATTAAAATGCAATTAATTGTTTTCTGAGCGATTTACTTTCTTATTCAGAGAAGTTTTATCCCAAGTAGTCACTAAACAGCTGCCTTTTGGGGGTACAGTACGTTAAACATTCATCTATCATCCTTATTCACCCGTTGGTCATTTTATTCAATGATTCTTCAATACCTCGGCATTGTTTGATTAACTTAGGTGCCACTAAAATTACCAATATGAGAAAACTAATACTCGCATTTTTGTTATTGCCGGGTATATCCACCTTCGCTCAGAAAAAGCCGTTGGATCATTCTGTTTATGATGACTGGCAGTCTATCGGTGAACGCGTTATCAGTAATGACGGCAAATATGTAGCCTACGCCGTGAATCCTCAAGAAGGGGATGGGATGGTATACTTACAAAGTACAAACGGAAATTATCAGGTAACCATTCCTCGCGGGTATAGTATTTCCATTACGGAAGACAATCGTTTTTTGGTTTGCAGAATTAGACCTTTTTATAAAGATACCCGTGATGCCAGAATCAAAAAGCGTCGTCCGGATGAAATGCCCAAAGATACTTTAGCCTATGTTGCTTTAGGGTCTACAAATATTACCAAGGTTCCGAGAATCAAAAGTTACAAAATACCCGATGAATCGGGTATGTGGTTGGCTTATTTACTCGATAAGCCATTGCCTGAAACCAACAGACCTCAGCAACCGGACTCCTTAACCCGACTTAACAATATGCTGAAAATGGCAGATAGTTTGATACGTGTTGCAGATAGTATCCGTAATAAAGCCAATGAAGCAAAAACAACCGGGATGTCTGTTCTTCAAAACAGAAACGGAAGACCACCGGTACGTTCCAATGCAGAGCCCGTAGAAGAAGGTACTGTTCTGGTTTTACGCAATCTCCAAACAGGTGAGGAGCGCAGGTTTGAATTGGTGAAAGACTATTTCTTCAACCGCAAGGGCAATGTATTGCTGATTGAGACCACCAGAAAAAATAGTGACGACAAATCATTATCCAGTATTACCAAAGTAAATCTGGATAATAATAACACCCGTATCATTTTCGCAAAATTCAATGAAGCCAAAAGTTTCAGAATGGACGAAGAGGGTAAGCAAGTGGCCTTTGTTGCAGAAAGAGATAGCAGCAGTAAGGCATTACAGAAATTTTACAAACTCTATTATTACAAGGATGGAATGGATAGCGCTCGGTTATTGGCTGACAATAAAACCAAAGGCTTACCTGCCAATTGGACCATTAGTGATAATCCGGGAAGTATTGTATTCAGTAAATCCGGAAATCGTTTGATGTTCGGTACACTTCCCATATGGCCGGTACGTGATACTACCGTTCCTGAAATGGACAGGGTAAGTGTGGATGTATGGCATTATAATGATGATTATATCCAACCGGTACAACTCAGAAACCTCAATACAGAATTGAGAAGAAGTTATCTGGCTTATTTCGATTTAGATAAAAATGAAATTGTACAGTTGGGTAGTGAAAAAATGCGCAATATCGTGCCCACGCAAGAAGGAGATGGCAATATTTTTTACGGAGTATCTGATTTTGGGAAACGTGTAGCTACACAATGGCAGGGATTTAGTTTCAATGATGTATTCAGAATCAACCCATTGACCGGACAATCACAAGTGATATCCAAAGACCTGAAGGGTGGTAATTTGCAGCCTTCATACACAGGTAAATACCTCGTATTCTTTGATGAGCGTAAACAAAAATACTTTGCTTATAACAGTGTTACCGGACAAGTATACCAAATCGCTAAAGACATCAAAAATGCACTAGGCGATGAAGAAAATGATGTGCCGGATGATCCCAATGCTTATGGTGTTGTGAAATGGATGGAAGGTGATAAGTCTGTATTGATTTACGATCGTTATGATATCTGGCAAGTAGATCCCGAGGGAGTAGCGCCTTCTGTTTGTCTTACAAGTGGAAGAAAAGATAAAACCGTTATCAGATATGTCAATACAGATCCTAATGAACGTTTTATAACTACTTCACAAAGATTGCTGTTGCGTTTATTTGATGAAAAAGATAAAAGTGCAGGACTCGCAACCTTGGATCTCTCTACCAAAACTTTCAATGTTGTTTTCAAAGAGAAAGTAAGTTTAGGTTTTGCTATTCAAAAGGCCAAAACTGCAGATGTATTGACTTATACAAAGGAAACTTTCCAGAACTCTCCTAATGTATATGTACACACCATGGGTACACAAGCCAAGCAATTATCCAATACGAATCCACAACAAGCAAACTACAATTGGGGAACTGCTGAGTTGTTCAAATGGAAAGCGTATACCGGAAAAGAAGCAGAAGGTATTGTATACAAGCCGGAAGATTTTGATCCGAAGAAAAAGTATCCCATGATTGTGTATTTCTATGAAAGAAGCAGTCAAGGTTTGTATGGTTATGTTGCACCTTCTCCCACACCTTCCAGACTGAATATTTCTTTCTTTGTAAGTCGCGGTTATGTTGTTTTTGTACCGGATATCTGGTATAAAAAAGGATATCCAGGTCAGGGTGCTTATGATTATATCTTAAGTGGAACCAGAGCGGTTGTGAAGCAAGGGTATGTAGATAGTACAAAACTGGGTTTGCAGGGACAAAGCTGGGGTGGATACCAAATCGCGCATTTGATTACCAGAACCAATTTATATGCTGCAGCTTGGGCAGGTGCTCCTGTAGTGAACATGACCAGTGCTTATGGTGGTATCAGATGGGGAACAGGTTTGAACAGACAGTTTCAATATGAACAATCACAAAGTCGTATTGGGGCTACTTTATGGGAGAAGCCGAATTTATACATAGAAAACTCACCTTTGTTCCATTTACCGAAAGTAAAAACGCCTTTGGTGATTATGGCAAATGATGCTGATGATGCAGTGCCTTGGTATCAGGGAATTGAGTATTACACAGCAATGCGCAGACTAGGTAAAAAAGTATGGATGCTGAATTATAATAATGAAGCACATAACCTCGTAGAACGCAAAAACAGAAAAGACATCCAGATTCGTGAACAGCAGTTCTTTGATCATCTCCTCAAAGGAGAAAAACCTTCTAAATGGATTACAGAAGGAGTACCTGCTACGATGAAAGGAAAAGACATGGGGCTGGGCTATTGATCTTTGATTTTTTGATCTGTGATTTCTTGATTTTATTAAATCAAAAAATCACAGATCAAAAATTAAACCATCTGCGTAGAAATATATCTCACCAAACTTCTCTTTGCAATAGGTAGTAGTGTTTCTTCTAAGGGTAAGCTCAATTCTGTTTCAACGGAGTATACAGCGGGGTTGGGGAGGTCAGATCTGTTTCTGATCAATTCTGCTTTGATGTTTTGATAAGAATTGACAATACTTCTTTGCCAAACATCAACAAACTCGGTTTTAATGCTTCGGTATTTTTCATCATGTTTTTCAAAGATGCTGAGGCGGTATTGATATACCCATGTATTTCTGCAGGCGCCTTCGCATAAAAGAAAATAACCTTCATTGTGATCCAATGGAATCAACCCAATAGGCTCGATGGTGAGTTTATTCTCTACGAATTCGTAGATCTCTGTTCCGCTGGTAATGGTTTTTTTCATGTTGGAAGAAGCATACTGAATAATCTCCTCCAACTCCTGCATCAGTTCATCATCTTCTACCATAGACTCGTACAAGAGTTGCAATTTTTCAATCTGTATACCTGTCAATCTTTTAGGAAACTGTTCCTGTAAGTATTGTTTATTCTCTTTGAAGGCAATGAGGTTGTTGTAATGGAAAATGATATCTGCCAGTTGCGGATACAATTTGTTCTGACAGAAGTAGCGATTGATTTCCTGTAAATAAGCGAGAAGGGTATATTTCTTTAATTCAAAATCAATATAACCATCCGCAAACCATGTTTGAGATAAGGTCTTCATACCGATCCGTTTTGTTTTCTGAATGTAAGCATTCAAAAACAGATTTGTATGAGATGTTTATTAACAGGATGTGAAAATAGATGATAGCTTATAGCGAATAGATAATGGCATCTAGAAAGACATATACTATTCGCCATGTGCCATTAACTATTTGCTAAAGGCTACAAGTACTGGAACCATTGGCGGTTGGCATCCCACTTTTCAAATTCCTTGGCTACTTCGGTTAAGAAGCTGGCACCAATACTGCCATCGACAATACGATGATCATAGCTTAATGAGAGATACATCATATGTCTAATGCCAATTGTATCGCCGTCTTTGGTTTCAATTACCATGGGGCGTTTTTTTATGGCGCCTACAGCTAGAATTGCTACTTGTGGTTGAGAGATAATAGGTGTTCCCATCAAACTCCCGAAAGTACCTACATTGGTTAAAGTGAAAGTACCACCGGTGGTATCATCCGGTTTCAGTCTGTTGTTTCTAGCGGCATCAGCCAATCCATTTACGGCTTTGCTTAGTCCCACAATATTTAACTGATCGGCTCCTTTGATTACAGGAACAATCAAGTTGCCGGATGGTAGGGCAGTAGCCATACCAATATTGATATCTTTTCTAACAATGATTTTATCTCCATCCACCGAACAATTGATCAATGGATATTTTTCAATGATACGTGCAATACATTCAATGAACATTGGAGTGAATGTGAGCTTGGTGCCTTCTCTTTTCTCAAACTCATGCTTCACTTTTTCACGCCACTGTACCATATGGGTTACATCTGCTTCAGCAAAACTGGTTACGTGCGGACTGGTATGCTTACTGTCAACCATGTGTTTGGCAATCAGTTTGCGCATTCTATCCATTTCAATGATCTCAGTATTGCCATTAACTATTACTGAAGAAGGGTCACTTAATTTTCCTGAAGGGGTAACAACAGCACTTGTTGTTTCTGTTACAGAAGATGCCTCAACGGTTGGTTTAAGTGTTGTTTCAAATCTAGGTGATGCCTGAACAGGAGCAACCGGAGTTGTTGCAACAGCCGGTGCCGGAATATTGCCGGATTTTTTATTGGCTACATATTGTAAAATATCTTTTTTGCTTACTCTACCATCAATACCTGTACCCGGAATTCTTTCCAATTCACTCAGACTAATCCCTTCACTATTGGCAATATTGAGTACCAACGGTGAATAAAAGCGATTCACTGCGGGTTTGTCAAGAAGTTCTGTAGAGGCAGTGGCGGCAGGAACAAATGGGATTGTTTCCGGTACATTAACTTCAACCGGGGCAGGAGGAACCGCAATGGGTTCAGTACTCACTTCTTCTTTGGCGATACTCGCCTCTTCAACTTTGATTTCCTCTTGTGGAGCTGCTGTCGGAACAGTGGTTGCAGATCCATTTGCAGCAGTATTGATTCTGGCAATGACTGTACCGATGGGTACTACATCATTTACATTGAATAAAATTTCTGTGATCACACCTTCTGCAGTAGAAGGTACTTCGCTGTCAACCTTATCTGTGGCGATATCCAGTACCGTTTCATCTTGTTTCACATGATCGCCCACCTTTTTATTCCATTTCAGAATGGTGGCTTCCATAATACTTTCGCCCAATTTGGGCATCACCAGTTCAGCAATTGCCATACAGTTCGTAGTGTTTAAAATAATGATCTAAAAATCAGAAAACGCCTAACCATCTATCCCATGATATCCCCTGCAAAACTTACGCCTGTTTGTTTTCAGGGGGCAATATTAGTGAGAAAATAGACAATTTGAGGATCAAATGTGAAAAAACTAACCTCAGGTTATGCACACAATTTTCAGACTCTTTCCAGACAAGGATTTTCGGTCAATTTAAACATGTCCGAGAATCATTTTTCGTAAGAGATTCAGCGCATTAATGCTGGTTAATTCAATATTTCTGGATCGGTCAAATCGAAATTGAAAAAGCTCGGTGATCGTTTTTCCCGAGGATGACACAGCTACCCATACCATACCCACAGGTTTTTGATCTGTTCCACCCCGAGGTCCCATGATGCCACTAACTGCCACCGCATAGTCTGTATTCATGGCGGTTCGTGCTGTTTCTGCCATTACTTTCACCGTCTCTTCACTCACTGCTCCTTTGGTTGCTAAAATTTCATGGGGTACCGACAACAATCGCTCTTTTATCTCATTGGCGTAACTAACGATACTACCCTTGTAATATGCAGAAGATCCATCATGCTTGGTGATGAGATGAGCAATATATCCACCCGTACAGCTTTCAGCAGTTGTTACAGTTTGGTTTCGCTCTTTCAACAATTTGCCGACCACCAATTCCATAGGTATGTCACTATCTGTAACCAAATATTTTTCAGTACGTTGTAATAGTTGTTGAAAATAAATGGCAATGTCCTTTTCCAGTTGAGCGGCATCCAAGCCTGTACCACTTAAACGAAGTCTAACCATTCCATAATTGGGTAAATACGCGAGTTTGATATGAGATGGTAATGCAGTTTCTATGTCCTGTATCATTTCAGCTAAGAATGATTCTCCAATTCCGGCAGTTAATAGGGTTTGATGTCTGATGAATCCGGTACTGAATCTTTTTTCAATCAAAGGAATTACATGCGCCTTCATGATCCACTTCATTTCATGAGGTACACCGGGCATGGAAACAAAAATGACACCCTCTTTTTCAAACAACATTCCGGGTGCAGTACCTCGCTCATTCTTCAAAACGGTACACACATCCGGTACTTCTGCTTGTTTTCTATTACGCTCAATCATCGGACGCTTTAGTATCCTTTCAAAAATATCCGTGACATGGGCTAGGGTAGCTTCATCCATGATCATCTTGCCGCCAAAGTATTCACAGAGTAAAGGTTTGGTAATATCATCAGCAGTAGGTCCCAATCCACCCGTGATCAATACAATGGATGCTTTCTTACGTTCAGTTTCCAATGCATTCCAGATATCTTCCCTAACATCTCCCACTGATACACGGTTTTTTACCAGTATACCGGCTTTATTCAATTCCTGTGCAATCCACGCGCTGTTGGTGTCAATAACCTGTCCGATCAACAATTCATCTCCGATCGTTATAATGGAGGCAAAAACTTTTTCCATACTTTACAGACGCTTAATTTTAATGCAAGGTAAAACGCATTTATGAGAAGACTTGTTTACATGTCTATTTGTTTATTCAGTTTCATCCATTCTGTCACATCGCAATCTGTACAAGAAAGATTGGATAAGGCTTTTCAGCAATTCATAGCCGATCCTCAGATGCGGCATGCCATTGCGGGAATTTCAGTGGTGAACAGTGAATCCGGACAAATACTCCTCGAATACAATGGAAATACCGGACTTGCCCCGGCTAGTTGTCAGAAATTGGTGACCAGTGCTACAGCTTTGGAATTATTGGGCATTAACTATCGCTATAAAACTGAAATTGGCTATGATGGAGAGATCAAAGATGGCAAATTGACGGGTAACATACATATTAAAGGATTTGGAGATCCCACTTTGGGTAGTTGGCGATACACTGGTACCAGTGATACGTCCATTATCAAACAATGGCAGAAAAAGATCAGGGATTTGCGTATCAAAAAAATCGATGGACAAATTATGGTACATGCTGATCAATGGGAGACAGCTTCTGTTCCCGGTGGCTGGCCTTGGGATGATATGGGTAATTATTACGGAGCGGGTGCTTACGGATTGAATTGGAGAGAAAATCAATATGATCTTATATTGAAATCCGGACCCAATCCCGGTGATAAAGTCATGATCGCTAAAATGATCCCTGTACTGCATAACATGATCTTTACCAATGAACTTGTGGCAGGTAAAAAGGGTAGTGGTGATAACGCGTATATTTATTCAGCTCCTTATAATGATCGGGCATTTATCCGCGGAACCATTCCACCCGCGCAATCTGCTTTTACTATTTCAGGGTCAATGACTGATCCCGCCATGCAACTTGGTTATACATTAGCCGCTGCTTTAGCCGACGGGGCCGGAAAGCAACCGGGTGTACGAGCGCAGTCGAATCAAAAAAGTTTTCAATCCATTCATGTACAATATTCCCCCGTATTGGATAGCATCAATTATTGGTTCATGCGTAAGAGTGTAAACCTCTATGGAGAAGCGCTTGTGAAAACATTTGCTTTTGAAAAAAATGGAAAAGGGGCAACGGAAGATGGATTAGAGATCATGAAAGATTTTTGGAAAACCCGAGGCATTGATCCGGCAGCTTTGCGTATGATTGATGGGAGTGGATTATCACCTCAGAATCGGGTAACGACCAATAGCTTGGTAAAAGTATTACAGTATGCTCGTTCTCGTTCTTGGTTTGCGCAGTATATGGCTGCATTTCCTGAGTATAATAAAATGAAATTAAAAAGCGGAACCATTGGAGGCTCAAAGGGATTTGCAGGGTATCATACTTCAAAAGAAGGGATCACTTATACAATTGCCTTCATCGTAAACAATTATAATGGGTCTGCTAATGAGATTGTACGAAAAATGTTTTTGGTATTAGATGAATTAAAATAAATAGATTTCAATCATTGCCATTCTATCAACAAAAAACAGCAGTATGAGTCAACAAAGTTTTAACAGCCACAGACGCTATGTACCCCTATGGCACTATGTAACAGCACCCGCCATATTCAGTTTGTTAATCGGTTCATTTTATAACCTAAAAGATGCTACGGAAAGTAATCTCTATTCTGCCTCTTTAATTTGTTTGATTGCAGTCATTTTGGTATTGATTTTCTGGTATGTACGTGCTTTTGCCTTGAAAGCCCAAGACAGGGCTATTCGAGCAGAAGAGCAATTCCGTCACTTTATCTTAACAGGTAAGCCTTTGCCTAAGGAATTAAGATTGAGACAGATCATTGCCTTGCGTTTTGCTTCTGATGAGGAATTCCCGGCATTGGCGGAGCAAGCAGCCCGTGAAAAAATGGGCAATAAGGAAATCAAAGCTTCAATAAAACATTGGAAACCAGATTACAGCAGGGTTTAATTCATAAAATAAGGCAATAATTTTTCTCTCAGGGTTTCCGGCATGGAAGCCCTTTTTCCTGTCTCGCTATTGATGAAAAATAAAGTGACTTTACCGGTAGTTAATAGCTTGCCTTTTTCATTGTACACTTCATTGTAAAAAGAAATGCTATGGTCTGCTGGTAACTCTTTTAAGATGGTTTTGATGGTAATGAGGTCATCATAATGTGCCGGACGTAGGTAACGGACTTCCATCTCAACAACCGGCATACGGATCCCCATTTCTTCCATCGTCTTATATGTAAAACCCAACTCACGAATACATTCTGTTCTGCCTACCTCGAAGTATTGTGCATAGTTGCCATAGTATACAATATCCATTTGATCTGTTTCTGCATATCGTACTCTTAAGTTGGTCACATGGCTGTACATAGTTATCCTGATTTGTTGACAAACTTACACCCTCCATCTGTTTTTCCACAAATGCATGTTAAGTCTTTCCTTACAAAACGCTAATACTACCTTTAAAACAGGGTTTTCGCTTTTCATTAAGAAAGAAACAAAAATCTTTGTTACCAAGCAGACCGAATATGATGAACAAATTTTTTTCTATATGCTTGCTCACCGCGGGATTGGCGGTTAGTACACAGGTTAATGCACAGTTGAGTCAACAGTTACAGGATCCGGATGCTGAATTCAAACAGGCAAAGGAAATGTTTCAAAATGACCAGTATGGATTGGCTTATCCTGTCTTCAAAAAAATATATAGTCATGGTACAGCTACTACTAATTTGTCGTTTGCTGTACAACTGGAAGCGCGGTACTATTATATTTTATGTGGATTAAAACTCAATGATTCTACAGCTGCGCCCATGGCGGCAGATTTTGTTGAACAGGAGAATGATGTGCCACATGTTCAAATGATGCGTTTCCATTTGGGCGAATATTATTATCGTAGGAAGCAATTGCCGGAAGCAGTTGCCTGTTACGAAAAAGCAAATATTGCCAACCTGAGTAACCGGGAGATCGCCGATATGAAATTTCATCAGGCTTACGGTTATTTCACCATGGTACAATTTGATAAGGCCAGACCTTTATTCAATGCCATTCGTCAGATTCCACAAGATCCGAATTACATTGATGCCAATTATTATTATGGCTTCATCGCATTCAATGATAAAAAATATGATGAGGCAATTGCTAGTTTTCAAATTGCCGAGCAATCCAAAGATTATCAAAATGTCATTCCCTTTTATTTGACTGAGATTTACTACTTCAAAGGAGATAGAAATAAAGCACTGGAATATGGAGAGGCGGCACTGAATAAAGGTGGACAATACTATGATCTGCAATTGAGACAGTTGGTTGGACATTTATACTTTGAAAAGCGGCAGTATGCAAAAGCGTTGCCTTATATCGAAAAATATGTAGCAGGTACGCCAAAGGTTAGAAGAGAAGATATGTATGAGTTGGCGTATTGTTATTATGAAGCCAAAAATTGGACAAAAGCCATCGAGGGATTAAAACAATTGGGCGGTGGTGAAGACTCTTTGGCACAAAACAGTATGTACCTGCTGGCAGATGCTTATTTAAAAACGAATGATAAGCAAAATGCACGCAATGCTTTTCAATTTTGTTCCGATAACAATAGTAATGCTTTACAAAAAGAAGTCTCACTCTTCAATTATGCTAAGCTTTCTTATGATTTGGGCTATATGGATGCAGCGTTGAAAGGATTTCAGTCTTTTACAGCTGCTTATTCTTCTTCTAATATGTTGCAGGAAGCAAGAGAACTTTTGGTGAGTACTTTGGCGAATACCAGTAATTATAAAGATGGTCTTGCATTGTATGAAAGTTTACCGGTAAGAAGTGAGAATGCCATGAAGATTTATCCCAAATTATTATATGGCAGATCGGTAGAATTGATCAATGATCAGCAGATCAATCAGGCGGAACCTTTGTTGAACAGACTGTTGGAAATCCCGTACAATAATAACCTTGTTGCACTTACACGTTTTTGGAAAGGAGAAATTGCTTACCGAAATGGTAACAATGAAGCGGCTATTCAGCATTTTACTGAGTATATCAAAAATCCTGTGACCAACGGAGAAGTAAACGTGGTGAATGCCAGGTATAGTTTGGGTTATGCTTTGTTGAAAACGGAAAATTATCCCGCCGCGAAGGAGCAGTTCGAAATGATTACAAAAAGCATCACAGCTAATGCATCTAACATTGAAAAAGATGCTTATCTGCGTGCAGCTGATTGTTACTTTATGAACAAAGAGTTCAAAAAAGCTTTGGGAATGTATGATCAGGTGCTGAGCATGCAATTGAATACAGCTGATTATGCATTATATCAAAAAGCAGTCATCGCTGGAGCGATGAACCAGAATACAGAGAAATTAAAGCTGTTGCAAAGTCTGGAAACCAGATTCCCTTCTTCAGCATATATCGCTGATGCAGCTTTAGAACAGGCCAATACTTATTTAGCAGATGAGAATTATGAGGCAGCATTGATACCACTGAATAAAATATTGAAGTCGCAAAAAGCAGTCAGCATCCATCCTGAAGCCTATTTGAAATCAGGGATTGCTTACTTCAACCTCGATAAAAATGAAGAGTCGTTGAATCAATTCAAAACTTTGGTATCTGGTTATCCAAATTCTGCTGAGACTGATGCGGCAGTAGAGTATATCAGGAATTTATTTATAGAAAAACAACAGCCCGGTGAGTTTGTTTCTTTTATGCGTTCCAATGGAAGACCTGTTACCTATAACGAAGAAGATTCCCTGACTTTTAAATCCGCGATGCTACGTTATGATGTAAAAGATATGTCGGGGGCTAAAAATGGTTTCAAAGATTATTTATCGAAGTTCCCTGATGGGAGATATGCTATTGAAGCCAACTATTTTTCAGCAGAAATTTTTGTAACAGACAAGTTATTGAAAGAAGCGTTGCCTTTTTATGCAGCAGTGGCTGAAAAGGGAGTGAGTGTATTTGCCGAAAGAAGTGTGTTGCAGGCTGCACGTATTCATTATTTCGAGTTGAAAGATTATACCAATGCTGAAAAATATTTCAGTCAGTTGAAAACGATTGCCACACAACAGGAAAACAAACTGGAAGCGATGCGTGGATTACTTCGCTGTCAGTTTAAAGCACAAAAATGGACAGAAGCTGCTCCCAATGCGGAAGATTTATTAAAACAAACAGGTATCGCTACCGATGATCGCATGATGGCCAATTTGGTGGTAGCGAAAAATTACCAGTTGAATAAACAACCTGATCTCGCCATTGCCGCATACCGACAAGTGATGCAAACCGGTAAATCAGAGTATGGGGCAGAATCTCAGTATCGTATTGCAGAGATATTATTCCAGCAAGATAAACTTACCGAAGCCGAAACGGCGGCTTTTGATGTGATCAAAAAATCAGGCTCTTATGAGTTTTGGGTAACCCGCAGTTATTTACTGTTGGGAGATATTTACTTCAAGCAAAAAGACCTGTTCAATGCAGAAGCTACTTTCAAGAGTATTGTTGATAATGCTACCATTATTGAATTAAAAGAAGAAGCACAACAAAAATTGAAACTAGTATTGGAAGAGAAAAATAAAATCAATAAAGTAGAACAAGAATAAATTGGCATACATGAAGCGCATATTATATACATTTTGCTTAACCTTCATCTCTCTTTGGATTGTGGGTAATGCAGATGCCCAAAGAAGACGCAGTACAAAGAAGAAAGTAACGGTCGCAAGGAATGAAAGTAAACCAGCAACATCCAACGAAACCCGAATGGATGCTGCGGCACTTGCTGATACTTCGTCGCCCAGAGTCGTAACCATTACATCTGCATTTAAACCTTCGCTGAAGAATGCTGCTAAAATTAATTTTACGGCTGCATCTACTTATGTAGACTCTTCACGTACACCGGTAACATACGCTGTTCCGGCTCAGAATTTATTTTTCTCTTATCAGCCGGTGCCCATCAAGCCATTGGCATTGCCTGCAGACACAGGATATCGTTGGCAGAATGATCATTCTATTCGAGCAGGACTGGGAAATTTTAATAGCTTTTTGGTGGCAGGTTCCTTTTCTTTTGGAGATGGGGTAAAGAGTAATACCATTGTGAATGCAGATTATCTATCTAATAAAGGAGACCTGTTTGCACAGCAGTTTGCAAAACTCGGTCTGAGTGTATTGTCTGTATTTAATACCAACAATAACAATGAATGGACTACCAAGGCAACTTATAAAAACACAACCCGTTATTTTTATGGGTTTGATAGTAGCACGCTTAATATCAAGAAAGAAGATTTACTGCAAAGGTTCAATGAAGCGGGTATAGAGATTGGGTTAAGGAATAAAAAAGCCAATGCTTTTAATATTACATATGCTCCTAAACTCAGTTTAAAATATTTTGCTGATAATCGTCAGGGTAAAGAATACAATGCCATACTGGAAGCGCCATTACGAAAGACCTTCGCCAAAAAATTTGCGATTGATCTTGGAGTCTTTGCAGACATTGCAAGTACTACTTTTGCACCTCCCAATCAGAGTAAGATCACGAACAATTTGTTTTATGTGAGCCCATCTGTTCAGTTTCAATCATCAAGTTTCAAACTCAATGCGGGTATTCGTCTATCTTGGAATAATGGTAAGTATGAAACATTGCCCAATATAACTGCAGAAGCCAAAGTAGGAGAGACAGGACTACTGGTTGAACTGGGATGGGTAGGATATTTTCAAAAAAATGGATACCGTACGCTGACAGATATCAATCCATGGATTTTCCAGCCCAATCGTCTTGAAAACACAAAAGTTGGAGAACAATATGCAGGTATTCGCGGAGCTGCAGGCAATCATCTAACCTATCGGGCCAGGCTCTCATTTATGCGAATGAATAACCAAGCTTTGTTCCCAACCTCAAGAGTTTCAATAGAAGGAAGATTCTTTGATGTATTTTTCGAGCCACAAATGGATGTAGTACAGTTGCATGGTGAGATTGGCTATACATTGCAAGAGAAACTATCGATATTGGGTGGAGTTACCTACCGTCAATTCACATCTTTACAAACAGCTGAAAAAGCATGGGGATTATTGCCGTTAGAAGTAACTGGAGCATTGCGCTGGAAAATGTTCAAAGACTTACAATTAAAGGCGGATGTTTTCTTGTGGGATGGCAGTCACTATAGAGACGTCAATCTAGCCACTTTTAAATTAGATCCTGCCGCAGACCTCAATATTGGTGCTGAGTTTTCTGTAATGCCCAAATTGAATCTCTGGGTACAATTGAACAATGTCCTGAACAATCGATATCGCCGTTGGCATCAATATGAAGTTCTGGGCTTGAATGTTTTAGGCGGAGTTGTATATTCGTTCCGGTAAATGGGAACCATGATACAACAGCTACTGATCAAATACCTCATCCAAAATGGCCGATTAGGGATACCAGATATCGGTATATTTCAGGTTAAACGTATACCTGCGCAAGTGGTGGCTGCCGGTACAGCCATCAAAGGCCCTGTATCTTTGATTACGTATCATGCAGAACCGGTTCCTGCAGATAAGCATTTGTTTGAATTTTTGTCTTCAGAAACGGAAACAGATGAAGTTGCTGCAATAGGTCAATTCAATGCGTGGACGCAGGAATTAAAACAGAAAATTTTTGATCACCAGTCTGTTGAATTGCCATTTATTGGTACGCTTTTACTCGATCAGGATGGAAATATAATACATACAGCCCCCGAATCAGCAATTGGATATCAGTCTGTTTCATTACCGGAAGGGGTGGTATTGGAAACCACAGTGGCAGCAGAAGGAGAAGAAATTTCACCATCAGATGCATCTTGGTGGATCTATGCCATTATTTTATTACTATTAGGTGTTGCCGCCATCGCCTATTATTACCTATAAAGTTTTGTCTGCATGAGCGCAAGCCTTGTTTATTATCAGGATTGTCCCTTTTGTCATCATCAGGATATTCACCCATTGTTGGTGGCCAAAGATTATACGGTCAGTAAAGAGAATTTCGAGATTTGGCACTGTGGACATTGTACCAATCGCTTTACACAATCCATCCCTGATCTTCATCATATTGCACCTTATTATCGTGCTGAAGCTTATGTGTCGCATACGGATACCAATAAGGGGCTTATCAATCAATTGTATCATTGGGTTCGCTCTTATACGTTGGGAAATAAACGCAGACTGATCAAAAACATCAGCGGATTAAAAGAGGGGAGTTTGTTAGATATTGGTGCAGGTACAGGCGCTTTTGCACATACCATGGTTGCAGCAGGATGGAAAGTGACTGCCCTGGAACCTGATCCTGTTGCACGCGAAAATGCCGCCAATAAATATGGTTTACAACTTCGTTCATCAGATGAGATGTATATTTTGCCTGAGGATTCTTTTGATGTAATCACACTCTGGCATGTACTCGAACATGTACATGATTTGCATGGATATTTTGAACAATTCAAGCAATTATTGAAGCCACAAGGTAAGCTGGTGATTGCGGTGCCGAATTATACGAGTAAAGATGCAACCATCTATGGTCAACATTGGGCGGCATGGGATGTACCCAGACATCTATATCATTTTTCTCCCGCAGGTTTACAACAGCTTGCTCATTTAAAAGGATTTAATATCAAGGAAATGCATCCAATGTGGTTCGATGCTTTTTATGTGTCGATGTTGAGTGAGCAGTACAAAAGAGGAGAGTCCAATCTATTAGCGGCTTTTTGGAATGGACTCAGGTCGAATTTAGGAGCATTGGGTGATCAGCGGAAGTGTAGTTCAGTGATCTATATCTTGAGCCGAAATTAACCAGCGCATTCAATCAGTTTAATTTGATTTCATACAAAGCAGGCCATCTTTTCCCCGTGATATAAAAACTATTTGTAGAGGGGTTAAACGCAATACCATTCAATACATCTGTTTCTTCTGTGATGGGCTGACCTGTTTTTTGTAACAAGCCAGTAAAGTCTAGTCGACCTTCTACCAATCCCGTTTCAGGATTGATCTTTGCGATATAGTCCTTCATATATATGTTCGCATAGATACTGCCATTGACAAATTCAAGCTCATTTAGATTAGATAGGTAGCCGTTATTGTCGTATACACCCAGCGTTTTTTCAATTGTAAATGTTTCAGGATTTACAAAATAGATATTGCTATCACCGGTACTGATCAGTAATTGTTTACCATTATGTGTAATGCCCCAGCCTTGCATATTCCAATCAAATTCTTTGATCTTTTTGAATGAGGAAAGATCATAAACAAATACCTTATGTTGTTCCCAGGTTAATTGATAAATTTTGTCATTCAAGATGGTAATACCTTCACCAAAATATTCATCCGGTATATTAATTTTCTGAGTTGACTTACCTGTCTCGAGATTCATTTTCATCAAACGGCTTTCTCCATACCATCCGGTTCCTTCATACAGTGTATTGTTGAACCAGATCAACCCTTGGGTAAATGAGGTTATATCATGCGGATACACCTTTACAATCGTATATCCAATATTTACGGGTGTAGGAATGGCGGTGGTAGTATTATCCGAAGAAGATTCTTCTTTTGTATCGTTACAAGCCAGCATTAAGACCGGCAACAAAAGCAGTAGGAATTTTTTCATATTGATAGGTTCACTTCAAAAATAGAATAACTAATAATAGCATTCCGTTAAAAATCCTGCAAAACAGTGCCGGCTATTTGTTCCGCAATCATGGGTGTTAACGCTACTCCCATTCCATTACAAGCCAATGCTACATAATAGCCCTGTTCAGTACGTCCTTGATAAGGTTTCTTATCCTTGGTGAACCCCATGATACCACTCCAGGAATCTGCAATCTCAAATGATAGGGAAGGGTGTAAATGTCTTTTCAAGAAATCAATCAATGCGTTTTTGATCATATCAGAACCGTCCATATCCAGTGTCTGTTCGCCATCAAAATCCATGTTCCTAGCGCCGCCGAGTAATATTCGATCTCCTAAATGACGCCAGTAATAAAATCCCTCATCAAAATGAAAAGTACCTTTCATCGGGAGATGGGGGATGGGTGTTGTCAGAATGATCTGTCCTCTTCCGGGTTCAACCATGGGCTTTTTTAATAGACCATCTGTAAACGCATTGGTACAGAAGATAAGTTTTTTAGATCGAATCGAAATGCCATTCGTACTAGTGATCATTGACCGATCTTGATCTGCTTCCCAACTGTGTACTTGAAAACCATCCAATATATTCACCCCTGATGAGCGAACCAATTGGGTTAATGCCTGTACCAGTTTGCCACTATGTAATGCAGCTTCAGAACTATTCTCCACCAATACATCAAAACCCATCAAACCTAATCCTGACATTTTCTGTCCTGCATATTTGAAAATGGATCGCTGTCCGGTGATGTCTTTCAAAAGTTTATTCAACTGACTCACCCTGTCATCAAATGCATACCAATACCTCGAATCTTGATTGATGCATTCATAGCCACCACAGTATTCGTAATCAATTGAGCTTTCAGTAAAATGCGATTTGATCTTTTCAATGCCTTGATAACGCAGTTCTACAATACGCAGCATTTCATCTGTACCCATGGTTTCCATATCACTCATCAATTCTGTGGGACTTCCAAAACAAGCGAAACCGGCATTGCGGGTAGATGCACCTAATGGTTTTGTATTGCGTTCTACAATGGTAATCTGTAATTGTGGACTTCTTTTCTTGAGTTCATAAGCCGTCCAAAGACCCATCAGTCCAGCACCAACAATAACAATATCCTGAGGGGTGTAAAAAGATTCTTTCTCCCAGATAGACAAGCTAATCATAAATAAAATTACCAAATCTCTGCGTAACCTCCATTGCTCTCCTTCTGCGGTTATATCTTTTACCACATAGTGACGCAGAGTTTGGCACAGCGTTTCGAGGAGGGGTTATACGTTGAATCGGAAATGCATTACATCCCCGTCTTTCACGATGTATTCTTTTCCTTCAATTCTTAATCGACCATTATCGCGGCATGCAGATTCACTGCCATACTTGATAAAATCATCGTAAGCAATTACTTCTGCTTTGATGAATCCTTTTTCAAAATCAGTATGAATAACGCTTGCAGCCTGCGGAGCTTTCCAGCCTTTGTGGATAGTCCATGCACGTACTTCCTGTACACCGGCTGTGAAATAGGTATCGAGGTTCAATAATTTATAAGCGCTGCGGATCAATCTGTTCAAAGCAGGTTCCGTCATTTTATATTCTTCCATGAACATCTGCTTATCTTCTTCAGATTCCATTTCTGCAATTTGTGCTTCAATATTGTTGCACATCACAATTACTTCAGCACCTTCATGTTTTACGGCTTCTTTCAGTTGCTCTGAAAACTTGTTTCCTGTATGCATACTGGCTTCATCTACATTCGCTACATACAATACAGGTTTGTCTGTCAATAAGAATAAATCAGCAACGGCTACTTTTTCTTCTTTGGTTAATCCTAGGGAATAAATACTCTTACCGGTTTCCAAATGTGCTTTACAGCGGGAGAGGATCTCAAATTCTGCTTTTGCTTTAACATCGGTTCCAACACGCGCCATTTTCTCAACACGCTGCATTTTCTTCTCAACACTCTCCAGGTCTTTCAACTGCAATTCCGTATCAATGATTTCTTTGTCACTCACCGGATTAATGGCTCCTTCTTCACGCAATACGTTTTCATCCTCAAAACAACGGATTACATGAATAATAGCATCTACTTCACGGATATTACCTAAGAATTTATTGCCCAATCCTTCGCCCTTGCTGGCGCCTTTCACCAATCCGGCAATATCCACGATCTCCATTTGTGTAGGAACGATCCTATTCGGAACTACCAATTCAGCCAGTTTAGCCAAACGCTCATCCGGAACATCTACCAATCCAACATTGGGTTCAATGGTACAGAAACGATAATTACTTGCCTGCGCCTTAGCACTATTACTCACCGCATTAAAAAGGGTCGATTTTCCCACATTGGGCAATCCCACGATACCTGCTTGTAAAGCCATACATCTTTTTTTCGAGCCGCAAATATAGGCTTTTGTGGGTTAGTCCATAGTTGATGGTCTTTGGCCCATAGTCCATAGTCCATGGCAGAGCCATATTCTACTACTATGGACTATGGACCATGGACTATCGACTAAACCCTTTTCTCCCTATATTCACCCCATAATTCATTCCCATGGCACTCAATATTGTATGGATCGCATTTTTTGTCATTGCATTTGTGATTGCGTTGTACAAGTTCATTTTTTTGAATGATACGGAGATCTTTAAGACACTTGTGGATGGGATGTTTGACAGCGCAAAAAGCTCTGTGGTGGATGTGGCATTTCCTTTGACCGGCGCCATGGTCTTCTTTTTGGGATTGATGAGTATTGCCGAAAAAGCAGGTGCCATCAATTGGCTGGCACGTATACTCAATCCGTTCATGAAAAGACTGTTTCCGGGTGTTCCGGAAAAACATCCTGCTATGGGACAAATGGTCATGAATTTTAGTGCGAATATGTTGGGACTTGATAATGCGGCTACTCCTTTTGGGTTAAAAGCTATGGAAAGTCTGCAGTCCATCAATCCGGAAAAAGAAAAAGCATCCAATGCACAGATTATGTTTTTGGTGTTGCATACGAGTGGACTTACACTGATTCCGTTAACGATCATCTCTTATCGTTTGGCATCGGGATCGAAAGAATCGGCGAGTGTATTTATTCCATTGGTATTAGCCACCATTTGTACCACATTGGCATCCATTTTTATTGTCGGGTTCTGGCAGAAACTAAAATGGGATAAAGTGTTGTTTGGCTGGATCGGTGCTTTATTGGGATTGGTTGCGCTAATGTTGTATTGGGTACAATCCATGGGACCAGCCGAGAAAGAGATATTCAGTCGAATTACAGGAAATCTATTGTTATTGGTAATCGTAGTAGCGATTATACTTGGCGGTGTATGGAAAAAAGTAAATGTATTCGACGCATTTATTGATGGGGCAAAAGGAGGCTTTGATGTGATCCTAAAAATATTGCCTTATCTGGTAGGCATGTTAGTAGCCATTCGCATTTTCCGTGATAGTGGTGCATTGGGTTATATCGTTGAAGGAATTTCATGGGTACTCATGCAGACTGGTATGAATACAGAATTTACACCTGCTTTGCCGGTGGCTATTATGAAACCTTTTAGTGGCAGTGGTGCCCGTGGACTGATGCTGGATGTAATGCAGGTATATGGACCTGATTCCTTTGCCGGTAAACTCGCATCTACTTTTCAAGGCTCGGCTGATACCACTTTTTATATCATCGCACTTTACTTCGGTAGTGTAGGTATCAAAAAAGTACGCTACGCCATCTGGGCAGGAATGCTCGCTGATTTGTTAGGAGTGGTGATGGCGATTGTGATTGGATACATCTTTTTTAAATGATGAATATTGAATGTTCAATGTCGAATATTGATTTGATCATATATTAAGTTCAATATTCGACATTCGATATTGGATATTTTTCCTGTTTTCACGAACTCAATATCTTCTTCAGTTTTTTAACCCCTTCTGATGCTGTTGCTTTTATCGGTGTTATGAAAGCAGTATCAACAGTCGGTATCTGTTTATCAATGATGTATTTGGGGGTCGATCGATGTACATAATCTAATAATCCGGCAGCAGGATATACCACTAGCGAGGTGCCGATGACAACAAAAATATCTGCACTGCGGGTGATCTCAATAGCTTCAGCAATTTTTGGAACAGGTTCTTCAAACCAAACAATGAAGGGGCGGAGTTGATGCCCGTCTTCTGCAGTATCCCCCAGTATAATATCGGTTTGAATAGGATAGATTAAAGATTCATTTTGTTCACTTCTCATTTTAAAAATCTCACCATGCAGATGAAGTACCTTGGTGCTGCCTCCTCTTTCATGTAAGTCATCAATGTTTTGGGTGATGATATGAACATCAAAAGCTTTCTCTAATTCGGCTAATCCTTTATGTGCTTCATTGGGGAGAGCATTGGCAATATCTCTTCTACGTTGGTTATAAAACTCAAGTACCAATGCGGGATTCTTTTTCCATCCATGTGGAGAAGCTACTTCGTATACATCATGTCCTTCCCATAAGCCATCGCTATCGCGAAAGGTTTTAATACCACTTTCTGCACTAATGCCTGCACCGGTGAGTACCACTAACTTTGGCTTTGTGGACATCGTTCGCGCTTTATTTAGTTTCGGAGAGTTCCATGATGATCTTCCATTCTTCATCTGTCACCGGTTGTACAGATAGCCTTCCCAATCGAACCAGCGCCATATTTGCCAAACGCTTATCAGTTTTGATTTGTGCCAGCCCAACCGGTTTCTTTAATTTCTTAGCAGGAGCGAAGTCAACCGCTGACCAGGTTTCATCATCAATGGTAGGGTCTGGGTATGCTTCTTTGATCACTCTGGCGATACCTACGATTTCGAGTCCCTCATTACTGTGGTACCAGAAAGCAAGGTCTCCTTTTTTCATGGCGCGTAAATTATTCCTGGCAGCGTAGTTTCTCACGCCATCCCAAAAAGTGCTACCATCTTTTTCAAATTGTTCCCAACTGTATTTGAAGGGTTCGGATTTAATAAGCCAGTATGCCATAATCCTTTGAATATTTTATGATCAATCAAATGATGCTAATACATCTGCTAAATGCAGTACCTGCAAGCCACTTCTTTTATGTTTGATACAACCATCAATATGCATCAAACAACTCATATCCGTGCTAATGATATATTCAGCTTCAGTAGCAGCAGCATTGGTAATTTTCTGATCACCCATGGCAATGCTAATGGGTTCAAACTTTACGGCAAAGCTGCCGCCGAAACCACAACAAGTTTCATTGTCTGCCATTTCAATCAGTTCAAGTCCCTTGACCTGACGCAATAATTTTCTGGGCTCTTCTTTGATCTTACATTCGCGAAGGGCTGCACAGCTATCGTGATAAGTTACTTTTCCATTGAATTGAGCACCGAGATCTTCGACTTTTAATACATTGACTAAAAAATCGGATAACTCGTAAATTCTTTCAGACAGTTTTTTGGCTGTCTGTTGTTGTGCGGAAGACTCGTACAACTTTTGGTAGTAATTTTTTACAAAACCCACACAACTAGCGCTCGGTGCAACTATATAATCTGATCCACTAAAGTCTTGAATGAATTTATTACAAACATCTTTTGCTTCTCCCCAGAAACCCGCGTTGAATGCAGGCTGACCACAACAGGTTTGATTGGCGTTATAAGTAACTGTACATCCTGCTTTCTCCAATACTTTCACCATATTGAAAGCAACTGAGGGGTATAGTTGATCCACAAAGCAGGGTACAAATAACTGAACTTGCATTTTTTACTTTTGATTCTTCAATTTACGATTGAGTGATATCATTTTGATGGCAGTAATGGCAGCCTCTTCACCTTTATGACCATGAACACCGCCTATTCTTTCCAAGGCTTGTGGTTCATTGTCAACGGTTAATACACCAAATACAACAGGCACATCGAGTGTAAGGTTCAATTGAACAACGCCATCAGTTACAGCTTTACATACGTAATCAAAATGAGGGGTGTCTCCCCGAATAATAGTACCTAATGTAATGTAGGCATCCGGTGGTTGCTGGCTATAAGCGTAGTGATTTTTTACGGCGAATGGAATTTCAAAAGCGCCGGGTACAACCAGTGTTTTACAAACGATACCTTGTTCTTTTAAAATTTTTTTAGCACCTGCTTCCAGTTTATTAATGATGTGTGCGTTCCACTCAGTTTTTACGATAACAACAAAGGCATCCTTTATAACGGGGATGCCTTTGTTTAATGAAGTATTTCCTTTTGTTGCCATTAGTTAGCTCCTAGGTCGTTTTTTTCAATGCTTAAACGATAGATATATCTGTCTGCCTGAAAACCTTTATCAGTCTTAGGGAATTTCGCCTGAATAGTTTTAAAGATTTCAAGTGCTTCAGTTGTTTTTCCTTTTGTTTCTAATAAAAGCGCAGCGCGGAACAAGTATTCAGCAGAGTTATTGTCGTCTTTTTCGAAAATACTACCTGCTTTTTTATAATAGGTAACAGCATCATCTATTTTACCTTGTTCAGCATAAGCATCACCCAAAGCACCATAAGCTAGTAATTGAACTTGTTGTGCATCGGTTGAGAAATCTTTCAAGTACTTAACAGCGTTATTGAAATCGCCCAATTTAAGATAACTAATACCTGCATAGTAGTGAGCTAGGTTAGCAGCTTTTGTACCACTAAAATTCTTGATCACATACAAAGCACCGCGACTTTGACCATCGCCATTCAGTACCAGATTGGAAGAGTCTATTCTGAAATATTCTTCTGCTTTGAAAAGGGCTTCTGCCGCTTTCTCTTCTTTGGGCTTCACGATAAATTCACTGTAAGCATACCAGCCACCAAAACCAATCACAACAGCAGTAATGCCGCCAATAATGATTTTTTGATATTGTTGCCAAAATCCTTGCGCTTTAGCTAGTGCTTGATTGTCTTGCATCACTTCATGCTTATCACTCATGTTAGTTAGTTGTTCGTTTTTGAATGGGATATATATCTAAAAAAAATTAATCAACAATAAAAGAATAGTTCTGATCGATGTACACATCTTTCAATACTTCACTATCATCCGGCCATGGGCTTTCTTCCGCAAAGCGTACGCTTTCTTCTACCACAGCATCAATGCGTTTATCAATATCGTTCAAGAACTCTTCTGTTGCAAAACCATTTTCAAGGATGGTAGTACGCACTTTGGAAATAGGATCCTGCTCTTTGTATTCATCTACTTCTTCCTTAGAACGATATTTTTGAGGATCGGAGATAGAGTGACCTTTGTAGCGATAGGTCTTCATTTCCAAGAGGGTTGGACCTTCGCCGGCACGTGCTCTTTTTACAGCTCGGGCAATTCCTTCATGTACCGCTTCTGCAGTCATGCCATCAACTTTATCAGCGGGCATATCATAAGCATCAGCCAGTTTATAAATATCGGTTACGTTACTGGTACGTTCAATCGAAGTACCCATTGCGTAGTTATTGTTCTCACAAATAAAGATCACAGGTAATTTCCAAGTCATGGCAAGGTTAAATGTCTCATGCAACATCCCTTGTCTGGCAGCACCATCACCAAAATAACAAAGCACTACATTTTGTGTGCCTTTGTACTTTTCAGCAAAAGCCAATCCGGCACCTGTTCCAATTTGTGCACCTACAATACCATGACCACCAAAAAATTTATGCTCCAAGCTAAAGAAGTGCATGCTTCCTCCTTTTCCTTTCGCACAACCCGTTGCCTTGCCATACAATTCAGCCATACATGCGTTGGCACTAACACCTTTTGCCAGTGCTAATCCATGATCGCGGTATGCAGTAATGAATGGGTCATCGGGTTGGGTAGCGGTCATACATCCTGCGGCAATAGCTTCCTGTCCAATATAGGCATGGAAGAAACCACGGATCTTACCCGCCATTTTATACATTTCCTCGGCTTTCAATTCAAACTGGCGAATCAGCTGCATCAGCTCATACCAGTAGAGATAAGTTTCTTTTGAGAATTTAGTCGGCACTTGGTCAAATTTTGAGGTGCAAATATAGGGGTTAAAACCCAAAAATGTCAGTACGATGGGGGGCTGTTGAAAACAACCCAATCCCTTGAATTTCAGGGACTATATGACAAAATAAACCCGATTACCTGTTTTTGGTAACCGGGTCAATGATTTTGAGGATCAATTAGTAGGCTACTTCTGTACTTGGTTCACCCTTCAAATCGAAGGAAGGAAGCGGTATCTGTGCAATCAGTTGCTCCTCCAGGAGATCGGCATAGGTTCTAAAATATAGGATCACATCGGCTCGTTGATTTCTCTTTAACCAACGAAATCCACCTGGTAAAGCGTTCAATACGGTTCTATCCTCCAAGTATTCGAGGTTATGGATATCGGTGGGTGTTAACCCTGTATCCTGTAATTTTTTCAATAATAAACTAATTGGTGCATCGGTAACACCACAATATTCTTCTGCCAGTTCTGTCCATTCTCCGATACCTGTATGGGCATAAGTGAGAATTTCTTCTTTGGAGAGATCTGTGATCACTTGTAATAAGTTCCCACAATTACAGGAACCATGATTTCCCCATGCGTACTGTGCTCCTTCTTCTAATCGCTTCGCAGTCTCGCGCAGCGCTCCGATCAATGCTAAAGTTGGAATGGCCATATGGAATTGTTTATTCTAAAATAACATTTTTGGAAGAAGAAAGTTGAGAGATTTTTGATGGCAGATCGCAGATGTCTGATGTCTGATGTCTGATGTCTGATGTCTGATGTCTGATGTCTGATGTAATGAAGCATTAAAGATAGATCACTCGCAATAATTTTCCCATAGGAAAAGTTTTTTCCTAGTACCTAGTACCTAGTACCTAGTACCTAGTACCTAGTACCTAGTAGCATCTAGCACCAATTGTCTAATCCAAACACTCAAAAATTCTGAAAGCTTCAACAGGGCTGTTAAAAAATTAAAAAAGAAAATTTTAATTGAACTGTTTAATGATGGCACATGTAATCATCTACACAAACTATAAAAACTAAAAACATGAAAATGAAATTTTTCTCTTTTGCCATCGCATTGCTGATGGGTGCATTTGTTACGGTATCTGCCCAAAAAACTGTAGTAGATGTTGCTGTTGGTTCTAAAGCACACACTACACTTGTTGCTGCTGTAAAAGCTGCAGGATTGGTTGAAACATTACAGGGTGCTGGTCCATTCACTGTATTTGCTCCTGTTAATGATGCCTTTGGCAAATTACCTGCTGGCACTGTTGAGAGCTTACTGAAGCCTGAAAACAAAGCTCAGTTGGCTAAAATCCTGACTTACCATGTTGTTGTAGGTAATTTGGATGCTGCAGCTGTTGTAAAAGCAATTAAAGATGGTAAAGGTAAAGTAGTAGTAAAAACAGTAAGTGGCGGTTCCTTAACTGCTTCTTTAAAAGATGGCAAAGTAATTCTGACAGATGAGAATGGTGGAGTATCTACTGTAACTGCAACAGATTTGAAAGCAGGTAATGGTGTGATTCATGTGATTGATAGTGTTGTGTTACCAAAATAGTTGACAGTTGATAGTTGACAGTTGATAGATGGGAAAGACTTATTTTTATAGATAATTTTTGTAGAGAGTAAATAGTGAAAGTGTAGGTTCATATTTACAACTGTCAAGTAATAAAAAAGAGAGGTGAGCAAATACTTTGTTCACCTCTCTTTTTTCTGTCAACTGTCATCTATCAACTGTCAACTTTCTTATTTTTCATTCATAAACGGATACTTATAATCCACCGGCGGGTTATAAGTTTCCTTAATGGTTCTGGCGCTTAACCAGCGGAATAAATTCAGCATACTTCCTGCTTTATCATTTGTGCCTGATGCACGAGCGCCGCCAAATGGTTGTTGACCTACAACAGCTCCTGTTGGTTTGTCATTGATATAGAAGTTGCCGGCTGCATTACGTAGTTTGTTGGTTGCCAATTCTACTGCAGCTCTGTCTTGTGATAAAACAGCTCCTGTTAATGCATACGCAGATGTATTGTTTACCAGATCCAATGTTTTTTCAAATTCATTGGCTTTGTAAGTGTAGATGGTGAGTACCGGTCCAAAAATTTCTTCACACATGGTTCTGTATTTTGGATCTGTAGTTTCAATGATGGTAGGTTCGATAAAATAACCTTCTTTTTTACTGTAGTTACCACCTGCTATGATTTTTGCCTTTTTATCTTTCTTAGCACCATCGATATATTTGGTGATGCTGTTAAAAGCTTTTTCATCAATTACTGCGTTGATGAAATTGGTAAAGTCTTCTACTGTTCCCATTTTCATAGTTTTCAAAGTAGCGACCAATTTTTGTTTTACTTCAGTAGCAATGTTATCAGGCAAATAAGCGCGAGAAGCGGCAGAACATTTTTGTCCCTGGTATTCAAATGCGCCACGAGCTAATGCGGTTACAACTGCGTCAACATTCGCGCTTGCATGTGCAATCACAAAATCTTTACCACCGGTTTCACCAACGATACGCGGATAAGAACGATACTTACTGATATTCTCTCCAATCACTTTCCACATATTATTGAAGACACCTGTTGATCCTGTAAAGTGTACCCCTGCAAATTCCGGGTGATTGAAACATACTTTTCCAATGGTCGGACCATCCACATAAATCAAATTAATCACACCATCCGGTAAACCTGCTTCTTTTAGTATACGCATGAACAATTGTGCAGAGTATATCTGTGTATTTGCCGGCTTCCATACCACCACATTGCCACACATGGCAGCCGAGGTAGGAAGATTACCGCCAATGGCTGTAAAGTTGAAAGGTGTAACTGCCAACACAAATCCTTCAAGCGCTCGCCACTCCATGCGGTTATGCATACCGGGGGCAGATACCGGTTGTTGCTTATAGATTTCGCTTAAAAAGTGAACGTTGAAACGTAAAAAGTCGATCAACTCACATGTGCTATCAATCTCTGACTGGTAAGCATTTTTACTCTGCCCCAACATCGTACTTGCATTCATCACATAACGATATTTGGTCGCCAGCAAATCAGCCGCTTTTAAAAAGATATGCGCTCTGTTCTCCCAACTCATAGATGTCCAGGCATCTTTGGCTTTTAAAGCTGCATCAATCGCCTGGTTTACATGTTTTTCTTCACCCGCATGAAAATGTCCCAAGGTATGCGCAATTTCATGTGGGGGATGGATAGCTACTTTTTTACCGGTCTTTACCGCTTTACCACCGATATACATCGGAATATCAAGTGTTTTCTTTTTGAGGTCTGCGATAGCTTTTTTCAAAGCGGCTTTTTCCGGGGTGCCGGGAGCATAACTGTTTACCGGTTCGTTGGCCGGAATAGGATAGGAGAAAGTACCAAAACTCATAGTGATAGATTTTGAAGCTGCAAGGTAGGGAAAAGTCAAAAGTCAAAAGTGAAAAGTGAAAAGGGGGAGGATGCCGTTGAACACTTTTAGCACTTTGTTTTACATACAGTTGGTAGATTGTACCTAAATACGATCCTTATGAAACGATCATTATTACTCAGCATCATTCTTTGCGGTACCATAACATTATTCGCCAAACCTGTTCCAGTACCGATTTTGGTGAATGCAAAATGGCTACAAGAACATCGGTCTGATAAGGACCTTGTCATCCTGCAAGCAAATTTCCTCCGACTTGATTACGAGAAAGAACATATCGAAGGCGCTCGGTTTTTATGGCCCGACTGGTTGGCGGCTCATTCTCCTGAGGGAAATTTCAACGTGCCAAATACAGATGTAGCCAACCGTATCTTACAGTCTTTGGGTGTGAATAATGAGTCTCATGTTGTTTTAGTCTATACCAAATCAGATATCACAGTTACGGCGAGAATGTTTCTTACGTTAGAACACTTGGGATTGTATAATCGGGTTAGCTTATTGGATGGTGGATTGGAAGCTTGGAAAAAAGAGGGGTTGACTTTGGTATCCGGACCTTCGCCCATTGTCAATAAAGGAAATTTTACAGTTCAGCTTGCAAAATTGCTGGTGGATAAAAACTATGTTCAAGATGCATTGATGCAGAAAGATAAATTAGTAGTAGATGCCCGGTTGAAACGATTTTATGATGGAGATCCAACAGGGAATCCACGAGACGGACATATTACCGGAGCACTAAACCTGCCTTTTCCTGATTTGATGGATAGTACCACTCGTTTTAAACCCATGGCTGAGTTACAACAATATTTTGATCGGGTTAATACCGATAAGAATAAGGAGATGATTGGGTATTGTTTTATTGGACAAACCGCCAGTGTGCTGTATTTGGCAGGTCGTTTATTGGGCTATCCCATGCGCATCTATGACGGATCTTTACAGGAATGGAGTCGATTGCCGGAATTGCCGATGGAGAAGAGTAGACAGTAGTATTTATTGCCACAGAGGGCGCTGAAATGCACTGAAATATCTCTGTGTGCTTCTGTGCCCTCTGTGGCTATAAAAAACTCCTTGAAACCAAGCTTCAAGAAGTTTTTTATAGGGATGATGTTTATTCCTCAGGTAACAAAATCAACTTCACCATATTATTCTCATTGAATAATTTATTCGCCAATTCTTTGGTTTTATCAACTGTGATCAGCTTGATCTTATCAGCAGCTTGTAAGATCTGTGTAGGATCAGTGCCACGGAAAAAGTTCTGTTCCAGTCTAAAACGCCAGAAACTATTCTCTTTGATATCATTTTCCAGACTTCTGGTTTGTTCGGCCACCACTTTTTCGATATTCACGGCAGGAACACCGTTGGCTTTCGTGTTTTTAATTTCTTCCATTACCAATGCAATCAGTTTATCAACATTCTCCGGTGCACAACCAAACTGTATGGTGATGCCATAACTGTTCACAGGTTCACGATTAAAACCTCCTCCTACACCTACGCCATACACACCACCGGCATCTTCACGCAGTACTTCTCTGAGTTTAATGGCGAGTGCTTTGGTGAGTTGTCCAACCTGTACTTCATCCAGATCACTGATCTCACTCACTTCTCCTGTGAATGCTAAACGTACACTGGCTTTGGGCTCTTTACCTTTTCTGATCACTTTACTCACAACCCCTTTCGGATAACGGATACCCACATCTCTCCACTGCTCTTTTTGATTGGTGGATGGGAGAGAAGCAATATACTTTTCAACCAGGGTTTTGATATTCTCCAATTCAAAATTGCCTACAAAAGTAAAAGTGAATTGTCCGGCATTGCTGAATCGTTCTTTATAAATCTCAAACGCACGATCCAATGCTAATTGTTGCATCGTTTCCATGGAGAATGGTTTTCTTCTCGGATGGTAATTCCCCATGATATAATTCACCGAATCTGCAAAAACAGAAGCTGGATCTTTGTCTTTATTCGCCAACTGAACTTTCATCTGTTGCTTGATGACTTCAAACATATTAGCATCTTTTCTCGGCGCTACAAAATAGCCATGCAGCCACTGAAAAGCGGTTTCCAAATCTTTGGTGGTACTGTTACCATTCAATCCTTGCATGTAATTCGCAACCGAAGTTGATACAAAGCAATTTTTACCTGCCAGTTCTTTTTGTAATGCCTGAATGTCAAAATCTCCAATACCGCCGATAGAGGCAATCACCGAGGCATTGGCGGCATTCACATAATCTTTATCATCATACAAAGAAGAACCACCCCAACTGATGGCTGAGAATTGTACATCATCATTTTTGAATTGGGTTGGTTTCAATATCACTTTTGCACCGTTGGATAAAATCCATTCAGTCGTTTCAATCGAAGGATATTTTTTCTCACTCACCACTTTACCTGCAGTAGGCTCAACCGGTAATAAAGCACCTTTGGTTACTTTATCAACATAAGCATCCAATTTACCAATGGGTTTATTGAGTAATGCTGTAACCTGATCGGCTGTCATCAGATCCGCTTTTTCTTTTTCAGGAGCAGTGATCACAACAGACCTATTCTCTGTAGAGATCCAATCTTTGATCAATGAATTCACTTCTGACAATTGAATTGTAGGCAAATACTTTTGATGCATCTCAAATTCCTTTTCAATACCCGGAATCGATTCGTCTTTCAGATAGTTTCTAACATACTCTTGCAAGAGCTCCACAGATTTTGTTTTATCTCTTTCATTGTACATGTTCTCGATTCGAGATAAAGTACTTTTCACGGCACGATCCAATTCAGTTTGCGCAAAGCCATATTGCTTCACCCTTTCATTCTCTGTCAATAATGTTTTGATCGATGCTTCAATGTCTTTAGCTGTTTTAGCAACAGCAATCAAGCTAAATGCATCTTTATCACCAATAAAAGAGCCATAGCTACTGCTACCAAACAGGAAGGGTGCTTCCGGTTTTTGTGCAATCTCTTCAAGGCGACTGCTCATCATTTGATTGAAAAGGTTTCTAATCAGACTGGCTCTATATTCTTTCTCAGTTTTAGAAGCCTTGATCTCAGGACGTAAATAGTACACCTGCACAACATTATAAGGCTGTTCAGCATCCGTGAGAATAGAAGCCCTGGTTTCCGGAAAAGCAGGTACACCAAATTTGGTTCTGGGTTTAGGTGTTTTGACTGCAGGTATCTTACCAAAATGATCTTTGATCATTTTTTCAGTTTCTGCGATATCAATATCACCCACAACGATCACCGCTTGCAAATCCGGACGATACCAATCTTTATAAAATTTTGTCAGCTCACTGTAGGGAGATTTCTCAATGCTTTCTTTGGTACCTATGGGTAAGCGTTTGGCATACTGAGAGCCTTTTAAGATCACTGGAAAGAATTTATCACGTAGTCTAGCATCTGCACCTCTGCCTAATCTCCATTCTTCAACGATCACACCACGCTCTTTATCAATTTCAACAGGTTCAAAACTTACCTGATGTGCCCAGTCTTCTAGTATTTGCATGGCTTTTTTAAAGATCTGGATACTGTCTGTGGGTACTTGTAATTCATAAACAGTTTCATCAAAACTGGTATAGGCATTTAGGTCAGCACCGAAGTTGACACCGCTTTTCTCCAGAAAATCTACCAGTTCTTGTTTCTTGAAATTCTTAGTGCCATTGAAAGCCATATGCTCTACAAAGTGGGCGAGACCTAGTTGTTGATCAGATTCCAGTATGGAGCCTGCATTAACCACCAATCTTAACTCCGCACGATTTTTAGGTTCGATATTTTTACGGAGATAATAAGTAAGACCATTACTTAGTTTGCCAATTTTAATTTTTGGATCGATACCCAGTTTAGCATCTAATCCGGTTTGGGCTTGTACCATTAGGGTTACAAGCAATAAGAGCAGTGTTTGTCTGATACGCAACATGACAAAAATTTAAAAGTGATCAATTGAACTTAAGACGAATATCCTGAATTATTAATGCATTATACCATCGTGTTGAACGATGCGGAGGGATGACTAAGATATGACTTTTGATGAATTGATTGCCACTGGAAACGCAGAAACGCACAGAAAAATACTTCAGTGGCTTTCTGTGCCCTCTCCTAAGGAGTCCTGCGGACAGTGGCAATATCTTACAGTTGAAAACCCAAATTGCGGATCAAAGCTTCCGGTAGTGCAGGTAGTTTTTTTCTTTCGATGAGATAGGTAGATAAACCGGATAGATCCCGATAAACATAATGTTTATTTAATGCCCCCTCCAGGTATCCGGCGCCGGAAGTGTTACCCGTTCCCACACGCATACCAATCATACGACGAACCATGATGAGGTGTTTGTGTCGCCAGTTACTCATTAGATGATCGATTTCAATCAATGCATCCAATACCTGATAAGAAGTTTGGAACAAAGGAAAATCACGATACAGCATAATGAACAATGCAGAGCGTAGAGCAGTAGGAGAGAAACTTGTCTTTAACGAAGCCAATTGTTCTTCCGTAAAACCGGCAGCATTGTCTTCAAAAAAGACCCAATCAAATTCATGGATTTTATTTTTTTCTCTTTCTGTTAATCCAGCAGCATACACAGCTCTATAATCATTCCAGAAAGGATGATGTTTGCCATTCGCGGTTTTAGATACATATCCTTGCCAAAAATCTTCCCGGAAAAATGGAATACGTTCTAACCAATGATTGACCAGTGTCAGCAAATGTGGTTGCTCTTCGGTTTCAGTAATATGTTGGTAATCGTTTTTCGTAAAGCCACCTTCATTGGTGCGTTTGTAATAATCTTTATGATGACGATTGTCCAGCTCCAATCCCAATCGAGCTTCAATGAGTCTGAATTGTTTGCTCTGAAAACCGGATGATGGAGTCAATAAGTTTCTGAATTCAAGAAAGTCTAGAGGTGTCATGGTATCCAACACTTCTACTTGTTTGTTCAGCAGTTGCAGGATATGTATGATCCGATGGAGTCGGTGACGAACCAAGTTCATATCCTCTGAATTATCATTGATCTTCTCTTTACTAAATACACCCGTGACATAATCCAGCTCAAATAAAATCTGCTTAAACCATAACTCATAAGCCTGATGAATGATGATGAACAACATTTCATCATGTGCGGGTTCATTACCCGGTTGAAAACTTACCGGGTGCTGTGCATCCAATACCTTATCCAATCCTAAGTAAGTGCCATAATACATTGGTTGTTTTTCCATGATGAAGGGTTTGGCTGCAAGATAAGGAACAGACAAACAGAGGAACAGAGGAATTTACAACATCCAAGTTTGTAAATTCTTCTGTTCAATATTTCTCTGTTCCTCTGTTTTATTACTTTTGTTTCATGACCCGCCAAGAATTAGTAGCCCAAATACTCTCCAAGAAATCTTATCTCTGTGTTGGACTGGATACAGATCCGCTGAAAATACCTCGTCATTTACAATCAAAACCGGATGGAGTACTGGAGTTCAATAAGGCGATTATTGATGCTACAAAAGATCACTGTGTTTCTTATAAAATCAATACTGCTTTTTATGAATCACAGGGCATTAAAGGGTGGGAGATCATGGAAGCGACTTTGGCATATATTCCAAAAACACATTTTACCATTGCGGATGCTAAACGTGGAGATATAGGGAATACCTCCTCCCAATATGCCAAAACCTTTTTTGAAGTATTGCCATTCGATGCGGTTACCGTTGCTCCTTATATGGGAGAAGATAGTGTGCGTCCGTTTTTGGAATACATAAATAAATGGACGATTGTACTTGGACTTACATCCAATGCCGGTAGTTTTGATTTTCAGCGTTTGTCATTGGCAGATATGGACGGAAAACGATTGTATGAGCAAGTATTGGAAACCACTTGTAAATGGGGAAGTCCAAGCAACCTCATGTTTGTAGTGGGGGCTACCAGAGCCAGTGATTTAAGTGATATCCGAAAAATCATTCCCGATCATTTTCTGTTGGTACCGGGAGTGGGTGCACAAGGAGGTAGTTTGGAAGAAGTATCCAAATATGGGTTGAATAGGGATGCAGGATTGTTGGTGAATGCGAGTAGGGCGATCATTTTTGCAGGGGGAGGAGAGGATTTTGCTTTGGCTGCCAAGAAAGTGGCTGTTGCTTATCAGGAAGAGATGGCAAAATATTTATAGTGATTTTTAACCACAGGGACGCAGAGTTGGGCTCAGAGTTGCACGGAGTTCTTAGATTTTAATCATTCACATGAATAGAAGAAATTTTTTGCAACAGTCTGCTTTAACAACAGCTGCTGTTTCTGCGTTGCCGTTGAGTGGATTGGTAGCTTCCAATGCCAAGCCTTCCATCCGTTTTGCTTTTATGACGGATGTACATATTAAAACCGGTGCTATACCGGAACAGGGTATGCAACGTGCGTTTAAACATGTGAATGCATTAAGACCCAAGGTTGATTTTATTCTCAATGGGGGAGATGCCATCATGGATGCAATGAAAGCTACCAAAGCTAAAGTAGAAGAACAGTGGGCTTTATGGAATAAAATACTGGCAGAAGAAAATAAGTTATCCATGTATCATTGTATTGGTAATCACGATGCATGGGGCTGGCAGATGACAGAGCCCGAGATCAAAAAAGATCCATTGTATAATAAAGCCTGGGTAGTACAACAACATCAAATGCCCGGCAGATATTACAGCTTTATTAAAGATAACTGGAAATTCATCATTCTTGATAGTGCTCATGAAAACAATGGCGGATACATTGCCAAAGTGGATGAAGAGCAAATGCAATGGCTAAAGCAAGAACTCTCAACAACGGATCCGAATATTCATATTTGTATCGCTTCACATATCCCCATCGTATCCTTTGTATCAGGATTCTTTTTTGATAAAACAGAAGACAATGGCGATCGGAAAATTTCCAGAGCGCTGTTGCATACAGATTCTTTTACATTAACAGAGTTGTTTCGCAATCACCCGAATATTCGCTGCTGCTTAAGCGGACATATACACTTACAAGATATTGTTGAATACCGCGGCATTCATTATTACTGCAACGGAGCCATCAGCGGCAACTGGTGGGGCGGAGCTTTCAAAGGGTTTGCACCCGCCTATGCAGTCTTCGAATTCTTTAAAGATGGGTCGGTGAAGCGAGAGATGATCGAATATGAAGTTTGATTTTTGATCTTTGATTGAAGAAAGTTAAAAATCAAAAGTAAAAAGTAAAAAAAAATCAAGCAATCACACCTGCCTGTCGGCAGACAGGGATCAAAAAATCAAAGATTTCTCTCTATCGTGCTTGCTACTTTTTCTGCCCACACTGCGTGCGATTTTGCGGAGTAGTGTAGTTTATCTGATGCAAGCAGGCTCTCATCATTCTTAGCCAATCTGGTTTGTGTGGTGATGTCGATAAAATGTCCACCTAGTTTTTTGACTTTGTCTTCGCATACTTTATTGAAAGCATTGATCTCACTACTAATTTTAGTGGTATCACGATCAGCAGCAAAAGGAGTAACACCCCAATCTGGAATGGAGAGTACGATCACGCGATTGGGTTTATTGCCGGCAAAATAAATGGCTTTTTTGAGCAGGTATTCAAAGTCGTTTTCAAATTCATTGATTTCTAATCCTCTATATTGATTGTTGACACCGATAAGTAAACTCACAAAATCATAATGCTCATTGAGAGCGGTATGTAATACATGATCAGCGAGTTCAAAGCTGGTCCAGCCGGTTTTGGCAATCACTTCCGGTGCATGGAAATGCAATCCCTTTTTTCTCAAAAGTTGAACGGTTTGATAAGGGAAGCCTTCATGTAAAGGAACCGATTCCCCAATTGTATAAGAATCTCCTAAAGCGAGATAGCTGAAATGGTGTTTTGTCATAAAAGCATTTTTCTGTGATCTTCTGTGCCTTCAGTGGCAATTACTTATTGATTGCCACTGAAGGCACAGAGATACACTGAAGTTAAAAGTTAGTCTTCAGAATCTCATAAAACCGATACACATCTTCAAAGCTACAATACATTGGCGCAGGAGCAACGCGGATTACACCGGGTTCACGATAGTCTACGATAATGCCGCTGCTGATCATTTTATCATGAATCTCTTTACCTCTTTCCTTAAAATACAAACAAAGTTGTGCACCTCTCTGTTTAGGATCAGTAGGAGTAATGATTTCAAAATTCAATTGTGGTAATTGCTTTAATAAGTATTCCAGGTAAGCTGTTAAATGCAAACTTTTCTTTCTCAGATTTTCAATACCTGCTTTTTCAAACAATTCCAAAGAAGCTTTCAATGCCACGGTATTAAATACTTGGGAAGTACTAATATTCCATCCACTGGCATCTGTTTTTGGAATAAAGCCCTTCTCCATTTTAAAACGGCTTTTCTCGTCATTGCCCCACCAGCCCGCGAGTCTGGGTGTATCTGCATTGCCGGCATGTTTTTCATGTACAAACACACCACCAACGGCACCCGGACCGGCGTTCAAATATTTATAAGAACACCATACCGCAAAATCAACCTGCCAGTCATGCAGTTGCATTGGAACATTACCCGCAACATGCGCCAAGTCAAATCCGGCGATGGCACCAACAGCATGTGCTGCTTTTGTGATGGATGTAAGATCGAAGAGTTGTCCTGTATAATAGTTGATCCCACCAAACAATACCATTGCCAAAGCATCTCCCGTAGATTGAATGGTAGCGAGGATATCTTCTGTTCTTAATGTTTTTTCACCTGCTCTTGGTGCAATCTCGATGATCGTATCATTTGGATCAAAGCCAAAATGTTTAACCAAAGTCTCCACTGCATATTGGTCTGAAGGAAAAGCACCTGCTTCCATGATTACTTTATAACGGGAAGTAGTGGGTTTGTAAAAACTCAACATCAATAGATGAAGATTCACGGTCAATGCATTCATTACGGTGATCTCATTTTCGTTCGCCCCCATCATTTTTGCCAATGTGGGAATACAAAATTGATGGTAATATAACCAAGGATTCGTGCCATTAAAATATCCACCTACGGCCAGATCCCGCCAGGTATTTAACTCAGTCTCAATTGCAGATGACACACTGCGAGGCTGCAAGCCTAATGAGTTACCGCAGAAATAGATGACATCCTGATCACCTTTTTTTGGGAAATGAAATTCTTTCTTAAATCCGGCCAACAGATCAGCAGCATCAGCCCCTTGTGCATAAGATCGTTCTGTAGTAAAAGCAAACATCGGTATGAATTTGGACGTAAAATAGTGTTTTTGGGTTGTTGGGTGATCAGGTGTTCGGGCAATCGGGTGATTGTGGATGGGTGTAGGTGTTATGACATGAAACAGCCCCCCGATTACCTGATCACCCGATTTCCCGATAACCTGATGCCCTGCCCCCTTCACCGAATTTTACCAATCCGATTGGGTCATTTAAGCGGTTTCGCCTAATTTTCAGCTTCTCAAAAAACGAAATGACTGTATGAAAAAATTCTTGCTGTTGTCGGTATGGCTGTTGTTGGCATTTGCTGTTACTGCGCAACAAACCCCCGTTACCAAGGCCAATTACGCATTGGCCGCTCGTTTTTCTCCTAAGAAGTTGGGTAAAATGATCTTCAGTATCGCTGTTGATCCACACTGGCTCAAGAATTCAGACAAATTCTGGTATATGTATGAAACCACAGAAGGGAAGAAGTGGTATATCGTTGATCCCGTGAAAGGAGAGAAGAAAGAGTTGTTCAACAATGCGGATTTGGCTGCTAAGATCACTCGTATTGTGAAAGATCCCTTTGATGCGCAAAACCTCGGACTCGACAGTATGCGTTTTGTACGCGATGAAAACTGGATCCAGTTTGAAGTGAAGAGTACACAGGATGAAGTGAAAAAAGATACTGCTACTACCGGTCGTCGTGGTGCTGCCGGTGCAGCAGCTGCTACGCCTGCTAAGAAGGTATTCTATTTTGAATACAACCTGCAGACAGGTGAGTTGATCGAACTGCCTGATTTCAAAAAGCCAAAAAGAAAACCTAGTTGGGCGAATATCTCTCCCGATGGTAACGTAATTGTATTCGGTAAGAATTACAATATTTACTGGATGGACAAAGCCAATTATGAGAAAGCTTTGAAGAATGAAAACGATTCTACCATTGTAGAATATGCATTGACTATAGATGGTATTGATGGATATGGTTACTACAACGATGGTAATTTATCCGGCAGTGGTATGACCGATGATGAGAAAGAAAAAGAGGTAAAGAAAAGAAAACCTGTATTCACACTCTGGTCGCCTGATTCAAAATATTTCACACTGCGTCGTGTAGACAACCGCAAAGTGAAAAATCTTTGGGTAATCAATAGTGTAGCGAATCCTCGTCCAACATTGGAAACCTATAAATATTGGATGCCGGGTGAAAAAGAGTCGCCAACTGATCATCTGTATTTGTTTGATGTAGCGAATAAAACCAGCAAAGAACTCAATGTATCTCAATTCAAAGACCAGGCAGTAGCTGTATGGTCTGATCCAGGAAAAGTAAATACCCGTGATGATGATTGGAGACCTTCTGTTTGGTTAGGTACCAAAGATAAATTCTACTTCACGCGTACCAGTCGAGATCTAAAGCGTATTGATGTTTGTATGGCTGATGTGGCTACAGGTGCGGTAAAACCTGTATTAGAAGAGCGTTTCAACACTTATATCGAGATCAATCGAATCGGATTGATCAATGGTGGTAAAGAATTCATTCATTGGAGTGAGCGCGATGGATGGGCACATTTTTATCTGTATGATGAAAATGGTAAGTTGAAAAACCAGATTACATCAGGTGCTTTCCATTGTGAAGAAATTTTAGGGATTGATGAAACCAAGCGTGTATTGTATTTCTCTGCCAATGGAAAAGAAGCAGGAGAAGATCCATACTACTTGCATGCTTATCGCGTAAATTTTGATGGTACCGGATTAAAGTTGCTGAACCCCGGTGATTATGATCATGCCATGCGTATGAATGATGGCAATAGTTTCTTTATTGATAACTATTCTCGCGTGAACACGGTTCCGAAATCGGTATTGTATAACGGAGATGGCAAGAAGATCATGGATCTGGAAACCGCTGATTTCAGTTCATTGGTTGCATCCGGATATAAGTTCCCTGAGATATTCAAAGCTAAAGCAGATGATGGTATCACCGATATCTATGGTGTGATGTACAAACCTTTTGATTTTGATAGCACGAAAAAATATCCACTGATCGAGTATGTATATCCGGGCCCACAAACTGAAGCGGTGAACAAAGCTTTTGGTCGTGGTTTTGATAGAACCGATCGTTTGGCGCAAATGGGTTTTGTGGTGATCACTTTGGGTAATCGTGGCGGGCATCCTGCTCGTAGTAAGTGGTACCACAATTATGGTTATGGTAACTTACGCGATTATGGTTTGGCTGATAAGAAAGCTGTTGCAGAACAACTCGCTGATCGTTACAAATACATTGATATCGACAGAGTAGGTATCCATGGTCACTCAGGTGGTGGATTCATGAGTACTGCTGCGATGTTGGTATATCCTGATTTCTTCAAGGTAGCCGTGTCATCAGCAGGTAACCATGATAACGCTGTATACAACCGTTGGTGGAGTGAACAACATCATGGTGTGAAAGAAGTGATCAGCGATAAAGGAGATACCTCTTTCTTGTACAGCATCGAAAAGAATCCTGATCTGGCGAAAAACCTGAAAGGAAAACTGATGTTGTCGCATGGTGATATCGATAACAACGTACACCCTGCCAATACCATTCGTATGGCCAATGCATTGATCCGCGCCAACAAACGTTTTGACTTGGTGATCTTACCCGGACAACGTCATGGTTATGGTGATATGACAGAATATTTCTTCTGGAGACAAGCCGACTATTTTGCTGAACATTTATTGGGTGATAAAACCGGACGTTCTGAAACTGATATTGAAGAGATGAATAAGGAAGTAGAGCAGAATGGGCGTACTGGTGGGAGGAGGAATTAGGAATTAGGTACTAGGTGCTTGCTACTAGGTATTAGTTTTAAAGCAGTGGTTTTAAAAGAAGACCACTGCTTTTTTTTTCATACCGATCCGCTGAGGCGGGTCGGGGTGAGGGTAAGACAGGTGCCTGACAAGGTACTGATAGCTACCTGATGATGCTACGAGAAACCTAAGGAAAGGATACCAGAGGGTTACGAGCGTCATAAGAGAACCATAAGAGAATGATAGTGATTTCATAGGGAAACCATAGTCAAACCATAGTGAAAGCATAGGGAAAGAATAGGAAACAAGAAATAAGGAACAGGAAACAAGGAAGGGACAAGGATCAAGAAATAAGGTTACTTACGCTTACAAATACCCCGGAGGGGTAACAGACTGTAGAAAAAACATTGATTTTGATTTTCCAACCCCCAGAGGGGTTGCAGATAGCGAATAGGTGACCAAGCAAAAGCACAGGCATCTCTGGATAGCAAAAAATATGCGGCTTTCGGCTAAAAGTTTTATTCGGTTTTGCGTTTTGCTAAATTTGCTAAAAAAGATAAGGACTAGAGTAGGGTATCCTAAGGGATAGACCTAAGTATCCTAGGGGGGAATACGGGGTATCATTAGGAGGAAGGTTTAGGGAGTACAGATATAAACAGGAAGGATAGTACCCGGAACACGGATTACTCACGCAACCATACAACAGCAACCCCTTCCCTGCAAACACCCATTCTCAGGGTAGTTTTCCTAGAGAAAAATCGATGATCTTTTCTTTTTAAGGGGTTATAGGTTGAAAATTTTAAGGGCTATATGGGGCTTATAATGCGTTTTTTTGAAAGTCAAAAATCAAAAGTCAAAAGTCAAAAAAAATCACCTTTCACTACTCACGATTGCCTCACGAATAAGTCGAGATGAGCTCACGATAAGGTTGGCGACGAAGGGGCACAGGGGGATTCACCAAGGGTCTGATCTAAATGGGCAGTGTTCAATTTGTTGGCGACGAAGGGGCACAGGGGGATTCACCAAGGGTTCAGTAAGGGTTCACTAGGGGTTCACCTTTAGTTCGCCTTATCCACATTTTAATTCAGTGTCTTGTACTGCGCTTCGGAAATTTCTCGAAGAAAACATACAGACATATCAAAAAAGTATTACATTAGAGTTCCCCCATCTTTTTTCCCTCCCCATAGAGAAAATCGTATCGTTTACCATCAATACTTGTGTATGAAACTATTCAAACAACAGGAAGCGCAGACTATTGTGCTGCATGGCAAAGCCTTAGTTTGCCCACACTGCGGACATGACCGTTTTTGGACCAAAAAAGTATTACTCAACAGCTCTATCTCTGCCTTCTTTGGTTTTGATTGGGCAGACCGCTCCGCCAATTGCTGCGCTTGTGAACAGTGTGGGAGATTGGAGTGGTTTGTGAGGAGATGAGAATATTTGTCCGTATATAAAAAAGGTTGACCAAAAAAGGAGGTCAACGTTATGAAAAAGGGCAAGAAAATCGCACCGAAAAGG
>NZ_JBHYCW010000013.1:0-92782 GCF_051861365.1 Sediminibacterium sp.
TCAATTCATTGGGTATTCCTGTGGAATTTGGGTTTGTGCCAGGCTGTGAAAGTGATGTGCAGGCTTTAAAAAAGCTCCCATTAGCAGTAGCTGCAGAAAGTCGAATTTATGGAGATTCAGCCTATACCGATTATCAGTTAGAGGAAGATATGAAAGAAGCTGATCTGGTCGAGCTAATGATTCAACGTAAAAGTAACTCGAAAAGACCAGATCAGCCATGGGTGAGATTTATCAAAGAACAAATGAGGAAAGGAATTGAAACAACTTTCAGTGAGATTAAGGCATTGTTTCTTAGAAAGATACATGCCGTAACCTTTAAAGGGTTTTTATTGAAATTGGTGATGTTTATTCTGGCTTTTACACTGAACAAACTCACGCCTTAACTAGCAACTTGAATTAATTAAAGGTAATCGTATGAAACTTACACAACTCAGTCTAATATTATTGTTACCATTGATTTTCTCTGCTTGTGGTAAATCTTCAAGTGAGTTACAAGATCAATGCTTTGAAGTAAAAATTTTGAATGAAATCTGTGGCACTGCTGTGGTACAAATACTGGATCCAAAGCTTTTTGAATACGGAGAAAATAGTTATCAACTAGATGGCGTTTCTTATGATCATGTTTTTACGACTAGATTTAGCTGTGCCGATATGTCAGAAATGTCTGCTACTGCTTCTTCATTAAAAGGCTTACAAATTAAGGTTAAAGCTACTGACAGACATGAAGATGATGCCTATTGTACCAGGTGTGCTGCTACAATAGCGAATGCACCACAAAAATTTGCGCTACTGAAAATAGCCTCAGATTGTAAATAGATCAATCACTTTGTTCCATGTGCAGTTTCTGGTGATGTGCGCCGGCAGCAATATGCAGCGCAAATCCGGCAATGGCAGTATCTTTTAAAAGATTTACAAATGCAATTGCCTTCATTTCTTTATCACCTGCGTTCAAATAGTTAGGCACATGTAACGTAAGAATAAACACGAAAAGAATAAAAGCAAGTAAATACGCCGATGTCTTCACCATTCTATTGGTAATAAATGAAATGGCTACCAAAATGAATGCGGCACCGGTAAGATATACCCACCATATTCCTCCAGGTAAAGAGGAAGGAATATAAACGACCAGATCCCTAGCATTTTGAAAATGATACAATCCGAAACTGATCATTACTACCGATAATAGATAGATCGCGATTTTAGATACGATGTGATAGTTTTTCATGGCCGGCTGTTTTGTTGTACTCAAAAATTACAAAACGAAATCGGTACTTGCAAGTAAACTTCCTTAAAATTCATGCTGCACCAGAGAAGTCCCCTCTGAAATCGTTACAGGATAAGCGCCCGGCAGTATACCAAACACCTCTAAATAAGCCTCTGAAGCCCTGTCGATGAAATCACTGACTCCCTCATTTTTAATCAAATTGAGGGTACAACCACCAAAACCTCCGCCCATCATTCTTGCGCCTAATACATCTTTATGTTTTGCAGCAAATTGCACCAGAAAATCTAACTCTGCACAACTTACCTGATACATCTCACTTAATCCCTTGTGTGTTTCAAACATTTTTTTTCCAAATGCCGTATAATTTTCGTTTGATAAATCAGTACAAGCTTCCTGTACCCTTTTAATCTCCTGAACAGCATACAAACAATGATGATAAACATCATTACTTAATCCTTTTAAGTGTTGTTCGATCATATCTTCTGTTGCATCTCTTAAACTCATTATTTCAGGAAATATTCTTTGAAGATGTGCTACTCCTGCCTCACAATCCAATCTGCGAAGATTATATTCCGAATCTGCCAAAGAATGTTTCACTTTTGTATTGAGTAGTAAGAGTTCATATTCTTTTGGTTGAAAATTGAAGTAAGTATAATCAAGTGAGCGACAATCTAACTGAATCACCTGATCCTGTTTGCCAAACATACTTGCAAACTGATCCATGATACCACATTTCACTCCAATAAACTCATTTTCGGCTTGCTGTGCCAATTTTACCATTTGCATTTTGGCAAGGCCTAATTCAAACAACTCATTCAATCCAAAGATGACTGCACATTCTACTGCTGCTGATGAAGACAAACCTGAACCAATCGGAATATCACCTCGCACTACGGCATTAAACCCACTCAATACATAACCTGACGCCTGTAAAGTCACAACTACGGATAATACATAATTCGCCCAGTGCACTTGTGTTTTTTGAAGACCAGACAATTCTATTTCAAAATGTTTCTGATAGTCTACTGAATACAAAGCGATTTTACCATCTATTCTCTTTCCGATAGATACATATACTGCATTGTCGATGGCAGCAGGTAATACAAAACCTCCGTTATAATCTGTATGTTCTCCAATCAGATTGATTCTTCCGGGTGACCGAACGATGAATTCCGGTTCCCCAAACTGCTCTCTGTAATAACGACCTGCATCCTGTATCAGTAAGTTCATGATTAGAGTTTTGTCTGATAATGTATTTCTGGAATCACAACTTCCCGGAATCCTTTTCGCAATAACCGATGTGCAAAATCTTGCTGTACATCATATTCGCCATGCACTAAAAATAAAGTGCGTATTTGTTTTGAATCCTGACAAGCCAGAAACTGACACAAATCATCATAATCGCCATGAGCACTCATGCTACGCATTTGTCCAACTTCCGCTTTCACCTCATACATTTCTCCGAAAATTTTTACTTGTTCAGCACCGTTCGCTAATCGACCCCCTAAAGAACGAGGCTCACAATATCCTACCAGTAGAATGGTATTTTTTTCGTCACTGATATTATTCATGATATGATGCTTCACCCTACCGGCATCTGCCATGCCACTGGCTGATATGATGACACAAGGTTGCGGTAACACATTCAGGTATTTACTTTCATCCACTGTTTTAATAAATTTCAACCCGGGAAAATCAAAAGGATCCTCATCCTTTTCCATCACTTTTCTGATGCGCTTATTAAAGTATTGAGGATAAGCTTTCAGCATTTCTGTTGCTTCTCTGCTCAATGGACTGTCTACATAAATCGGCACGTTGGGTAATCGATTTTCAAGATCCAATTGATTTAAAGCATAAAGCAATTCCTGTGTACGCCCAACACTAAATGCGGGAATGATCAGTTTACCTTTCTTTTGAATACAGGTTTTATCAATCCATTCATATAAAGTATCCGGAGTGCCATGTACTTCATCATGCAATTTATTTCCGTAAGTACTCTCAAGAATGATATAATCAGCCTGCGGAAAAACAGCAGGTGAACGAAGAATGGCATCATTGTATCTTCCTACATCTCCACTGAAAGTAAGTTGACGAGTAACTCCATTCTCTGAGATACGTAAATGAACAGCTGCACTTCCAATAATATGCCCCGCATCCGTAAACAGCAGTTCAACTCCTTTTGAGATATTGGTCCATTCATCGTAATTCACTTCAACAAAGAGGTCCAAAGCTTTTGCAGCATCATCCAGATCATACAAGGGTTCATAAGGCGGCAAGCCTTGTTTAGCTCTTCGTTTGTTGATGAATTTGGTATCATCTCTTTGAATAACAGCTGAATCTTCCAGTAAAATGGCACCTAACTCTTTGGTAGCAGGTGTTGCATAAATTTTGCCTTCAAATCCTTCTTTCACCAATTTAGGAATCAATCCGGAGTGATCGATATGTGCATGTGATAATACGAGCATATCAATTGACCGAGCATCAAAACCAAAATCTGCATTCAACAGATCCGTTTCTTTTCCCATGCCCTGAAACAATCCACAGTCTAAGAGAATTTTTGTACCATCATCTAAAGTTAGTAAGTGTTTAGATCCTGTTACTGTTCTTGCCGCTCCATGAAATGCTATTTTCATATGACTATTTTATAAGATTGCTTGTTTTGCTTTGAATGTCCATGTCACCCAAAACTCTGCTACCACTTCTTGTTGTTCATTGGTTCCGATTGAATGACAAATAACAGTTTGCCCTTCGCCGGTTTGTATTGTTTTTTCCACTGCTTCTTCAATCATTTGTCCATCCTTACAAATAAAACTGATAAATCCGGTTGCCTTTTTTGTAAAATGGCCTTCTACTTTTAATACCAGCATACTCACAGATGGCTTTCGCTGATAAATTTGTGCGAATCCCAAAATACCCGTACTCATTTCTGCAGCCATAGATTGCACCGCAAAATACATGGAACGAAAAGGGTTTTGAGAGAACCAGCTATAACGTACTCCAATCACAGATTGATTCTGATCGAAGGACCTGATTTTTAATCCGGAGAAAAAAGCAGATGGCAATCGTTGCAATAAAAAGAAACGAAACTTGAGCGGATTAGAAATCTGCTTTCGGAATGCGTTAAAAGATGAATTCATACAGCAAATACTTGTACTATAAATGTACCAAGAGCTGTTGGATTGACACCAAAAAGAATTTTAATTTCTCATTATAAAAGCAAAGATGCCAGCAGGTAGTCTGCGCAAAGAATCAAAATACAGCTTACCACTACTGCACTGGTACTAGCCCGACCTATTTCGAGAGCCCCACCCTTTACATTATAACCATAATAAGCTGAGATACTACTCACGATAAAAGCAAATGTGTAAGATTTATAGAGAGCAAAATTGATATTGTACAAATTCAAATTTTGTCTTAATCCGATATCAAAAATATCCGGTGCTAAAATACCGGTAAGATTACCGGCTGTTCTTCCGCCCCAAATACCCAATACTGCGGAAATAGTGATCAAACAAGGAATCACTAATAAAGAACCTAGTATCTTAGGCATTACGAGATAGCTTTTTGTATTGATACCCATGATCTCCAGAGCATCGATCTGTTCACTGATCCGCATATTTCCCAATTCACTGGCAATCTTACTACCCACTACACCCGCCAATACAATACTTACCACAGTAGGAGATAATTCCAGTATCATACTATCTCTAACAATTTGCGCAATGGTTGCCTGAGGTACCAATGGACTCACCAATTGATAAGCAGTTTGAACAGTTGTTACAGCACCTAGGAACAAAGAAATAATCACCACAATCGGCAAAGCACCCAATCCTATTTCCACACACTGATGCATAAACTCTTTCCAATACATGCGCCAATTCTCGGGCTTGGTAAACATGCCTTTTAACATGAGCAGGTAGGAACCTAAGTGGGTGAAGAATGACATGGTACGATTTTTTGCTTGCTGTGATTATGTCCATAGACCATGGTCCATGGACTATGGTCTATTTTTTTCTCTTCTTCAAACGCTTCCACCAACTGCTGCGTTGAACAACTTCGTTGGTGTCCATTCTGCATTTGAGTTGTGCATCAACCACAGCTACAAGCGCCATATTGATGATACTTCTAACTGTACTTCCCAATTGCAATACATGCACCGGCTTTTTCAATCCCAATAAAATGGGGCCGATAGCATCTGCGCCACCTACTTCTTTTAACAGATTGTACGCCACATTACCAGCAGTCAAATTAGGGAACATTAACACATTCACATCCTCATCTACTAGTTCACTGAATGGATAATTATCTCTCAATATTTCTTTGTTGAAAGCCATACTACCCTGCATTTCACCATCAACAATCAAAGATGGATTGCGTTGTTTTAAAATTCGGGTTGCATCTGCCACCAGTTTAGCTTCTCCTGAATCACTGCTGCCAAAATTGCTATAACTCAACATGGCAATGCGTGGTGTTAGATTGAAGTTGCGTACTTCTTTTGCAACCATCATCGTAATGTCTGCAAGCTCTTCTGCCGTTGGATTAAAATTCACGGTAGTATCAGCCAGGAATAAAGGTCCTTTTTTGGTTAACAACAGATACATACCCGCAATTTTCTTCACTCCTTCTTCGGTACCAATGATCTGTAATGCCGGACGAATGGCTTCTGCATAATTTTTAGTAAGTCCTGATAACATCGCATCCGCATCTCCTGTCTCCACCATCATACAACCAAAATGATTGCGATCCTTCATGATCTTAATGCTTTCATAATGGTTGAATCCTTTACGTTGTCTTTTCTTAAAGAATAGTTCACCGTAGAACTCTCGTTTAGACTCCATTTCATCACTACGTGGATCAATGATGGGTAAATCAGTAATATCAATATTGTGTTCTTCTGCAATTCGATTGATCTTAACAGGATCTCCCAATAAAATTGGATAAGCCACACCCTCATCATAAATGATACTGGCCGCTTTTAATATTTTTTGATTATCGGCTTCAGCAAATACCAATCGCTTAGGATCGCGACGGGCTTTGTTACCGATGACACGAATAAGTTGGTTATCTAAACCTAAGCGTCTGTTGAGTTCCAATACATACGCATCCCAATTATGGATCTTTTTCTGAGCTACACCACTTTCTACAGCAGCTTTAGCAACAGCAGGTGCTACAGTAGACAATAATCTTGGATCAAGCGGTTTGGGAATGATGTATTCCGGACCAAAAGACATATTGGTTTGGTTATAAGCCATATTCACAATATCCGGAACAGGGGTTTTCGCTAATTCAGCCAAAGCTTTTACTGCTGCCAGTTTCATCGCTTCATTGATCTGTTTAGCTCGTACATCTAAAGCACCTCTGAAGATATAAGGGAACCCTAATACATTATTGACCTGATTGGGATAATCGGTTCTTCCGGTTGCCATGATGATATCTTTACGAACCGCAATTGCGTCTTCGTAAGTAATTTCCGGATCAGGATTGGCCATTGCAAAAACAATAGGATTCTTCGCCATGCTTTTTACCATCTCTTGTGTAACCACATTACCTACACTCAAGCCTAAAAACACATCCGCATCTTTCATGGCTTTATCAAGGGTAATGTCAGATCGTTTTACCGCAAATTTTCTGCGTGTTACATCCAGATCTGTTCTTCCTTCATGGAGAACTCCATCTTTATCAAACAGAATAAAATTTTCATAACGTGCTCCTAATGCAACATAAAGTTGTGTACAAGCCATAGCAGCAGCACCGGCACCATTCACAACAAAACGAACTTTTTCAATTCTTTTTTTCTGCAATTCCAATGCATTCAACAATGCAGCCCCACTAATGATGGCTGTTCCGTGCTGATCATCATGCATTACGGGGATATTCATCTGTTGTTTGAGCTGTTGTTCAATGTAAAAACATTCCGGAGCCTTGATATCTTCTAAGTTGATACCTCCAAATGTGGGTTCAAGGGCTTTTACAATCTGAACGAACTTCTCCGGATCTTTTTCATTGATCTCAATATCAAATACATCGATGTCTGCAAATATTTTGAATAATACCCCCTTCCCTTCCATCACAGGCTTACTGGCTTCCGGACCAATATCACCCAATCCCAATACTGCTGTTCCATTACTAATTACCGCTACCAAATTTCCTTTTGCAGTATACTTATATACTTCTTCTACATTGTTATGAATCTCTTTGCAGGGCTCTGCCACACCCGGACTATACGCTAAGGAAAGGTCTCTTTGGGTTTTGGCTTCTTTAGTGGGAATTACTTCAATTTTACCGGGTCTGCCACTGGAATGATATTCTAGTGCCTGTTCTTTCCGCAGATCATTATTTTTAGCCATATTGTTTTTTTACGTTACCAGCAACAGATCCCTATTCAGCTGCTGTTGTGTCACTCACTTCAAGTTTCGGTTCGCTGGCCGGACTTGGGAGGAAATTGGGGTGCAAAATACAATATAAATAAAAAACAGAGGCTTATTTCATAAAGCCTATCCTGTTACGGTTTTGTAGTGCTTTATACTCAGCTTGTTCATCCAGAATGTTTTCAATGGCTTCATAGATTAACCCCAGTTGCTCTCCATGATTGGAAACTGATGTTCTGATTAGTTCTACCTCGGCAGCCAGTTCACTATACTGCATCATCATTTTACGAACCGCAATAAATGCCCGCATAATGGCTATGTTCATTTGAATAGCATGCTCAGAGCTTAGAACGCCACTAAGCATAGCAATACCTTGTTCGGTGAATGCAAATGGAGGGTATTTGCTATGCTTTCCCTTACCATTTTCTAAGGACGCAAATTGCGTCCTTAGAAAATGGTATTCTTGTTGGGTTAACTCAAACATGAAATCAGGAGGAAAACGATCGATATTACGTCTAACAGATTCTTTCAAGCGCTTTGTTTGTACTCCATACAATAATGCCAGATCAAAATCAAGCATGACTTTCTGTTCTCGTAGAGTATAGATTTTATGTTGGATATGTATAGCGTCCAAAATAAATTTTTTGCTAAACTACCAACACCTACTATACCCACCATCATTGGTTTTGTATTCACGTATTAATTCACGAAAAACAACTGTATTTACCGCAGATTTAAGTAACAGTCGCTCCCAACCAGGCCATATTGCCTATACCGATTTCTATGGCTCGCTCATCAATATCGAAAAGTGGGGTATGAACATTATGAACAATTCCCTTGGCTTCATTGCGCACACCCAATCTAAAAAAGCAACCCGGAATTACTTGTGTGTAATAACCAAAATCTTCAGCTCCCATTCTCATTTCTGTTTCCAGCACATTTTCTTTACCCATGAACATATCAGCCTGTTTCCAGGCTGTTTCTGTGAAAACAGGATCATTATCAACTGTAGGATATCCAATATCAATATGCAAATCAATTTCTCCTCCCATGGATTCCACCAAACCAATTGCATTTTTACGAATCAAATCATGCGCTTTAAAACGCCACTCTTCATCCATTGCCCTAAATGTTCCCATCAGTTTCACTTCACTTGGAATAACATTGGTGGTATGTCCACCCTGAATAGAGCAGATGGATAAGACAGATGGAGACAATGGATTTTTATTCCGTGATATGATCTGTTGCAAACTCACAATTAAATGTGATGCAATCAATACGGTATCAGCTGTTAAATTCGGAGAAGCGGCATGTCCGCCTTTACCTTTAATGGTGATATAGATCTCATCTGCACTCGCCATTACCCTACCCTTTCGAAAACTCAACTTGCCCGTGTCCAATCCCGGATGCACATGTAATCCAATGATACCTTGTGGTATTGGATTTTGTAAAGCACCATCACGTATCATATAGCTGGCGCCACCCGGATTTTTTTCTTCTCCCGGCTGGAACAACAGTTTTACAGTTCCTTCCCAGCTATCACGCAACTCATATAAAATTTTAGCTGCCCCCAATAAAATGGAGGTATGGACATCGTGACCACAAGCATGCATGACACCCGTCTTTTGTGAACGATAGGGTACGTCATTTTCTTCTTGTATCGGTAATGCATCCATATCCGCACGCAAGGCAATGACACGGCTATCAGGATTTTTACCACGAATAATGCCAAGCACCCCTGTTGTGGCCATTACTTCAAATTCAATTCCGATTTCCTGCAGTTTCGACTGTACAAATTTGGATGTCTCGAATTCCTGATAACTCAGTTCAGGGTTTGCATGCAGATACGAACGAATGGCTACGGTATCTGCTGCATATTTGGACGCTAAATTTTTTATCTGTTGTAATAACATAATCCTATTTATTGTGTCAGTTCCTCCTCTACAGCATTGTATTCAATCACATCCTCTACTACATACACACCTTGAGGATAGAACCTGCTCAATGTTTTCCGGAACTGTTCTGCATCTTCTTTTCTGATAAAATTTCCTATACGCACTTTGAATAAGGGCGATTGATAGGATGTATAGGTTTTATGATCGGGGAAACGACTTAATAATTCTGTTTTAATACTTAAAGCTCGGTCGCGGCTATTTGTGCTGATAACTTGTATGCGATACCCTTTATACTGCCCACTACTGGTCATCATAGCAGACCGCTTATTGATCTGTGCTTGTTTCGCAGTAAGCAAGTCCAAACGAGGATCTTTTCTTACAATGATAGAATCAGAAGCCTGCAGGAAATGCATACACCCTATTCCCATCAAAAACAAAACGATACGCATAGTGGATGTTTTCAGAAAGTTAGTGAAATTCTTTTGCAAAGATACAAAGGTCCGTCTGTTGGTAAGAAGTTCATGGTTCGTTTAACAAATCAATAGCCACCTTCAGCTTTTGCGCCTTGCAAAATAGCTACACTGGCACTACAGCCCAATCTGGTAGCTCCTGCATCGATCAATTGCTGTGCAAAAACATGATCTCGAATTCCTCCTGATGCCTTGATTTGTACCTGTTCCGGAAGATGTAAACGAAATAACTTCACCGCTTCAATTGTCGCCCCTTTTTCCGCATAACCGGTTGAGGTCTTAAGATAATCAATACCTGCAACACCATACAATTCGCAACACTTAATGATCTCATCATCAGTCAGCACACCACTTTCTATGATCACTTTGATGACTCTATTTTTGCTTTTTATTACCGGCATGATATGATTGATCTCATTTGCAAGATATACCCAGTCTCCATTTTTAATCGCCGAGATATTAATGACAAGATCTAATTCGTCTGCCCCATCTACCATCGCCAAAACAATCTCAGCAATTTTAGCTTCTACTGCAGCGTAACCAAAAGGAAAGCCGATCACAGTAGCTACTTTAACACCTGAGCCTTCCACTAATGATTTTGCTTTTTTTACAAAATTCGGTGGTACACATACAGCAGCAAATGCATATTGTTTTGCTTCAGCACAAAGTTTTTCAATATCCGAAATTAGTGTTGTAGGCTTAAGAATCGTATGATCGATGTATGTATTAATCTTTCTCATATGCTTTAAGAACTTGATAGTCTTTTAATAAACGGAAGATCGCAATGAATACCATAAAAGCTGATAATAGAAGCACACTCCAATACAAGATGATTTTGGTTTTGGTTCTTTCCAATGACCATTTTCCAATAACAATATCATATACAAGGACTTGACTACCAGTTCTCGTTATTCTCACTTTATCGTAATAAACATAGACAAATGGTTTTACACTCAATTCCTGTCTCAATTGATCACTTTCTTTTTTTGTAAGATCCTCAATATTAAATGTATGTATCTCCTCTTCCAGCTTGAATTTATATCCATAACGAGTAGTAATGCCTCCGAATTTGCCTGATTTCTTTTTTTTATAAGATCCGTAAGAAAAATCAGCGATACGACCAGTAATAAATGGAAAAGATGAAAGCGGTCGATTGCTTTGCTTTCGAAAAATTACCAACACTAATAAGAACATGATTCCAAAAAAAATAAACTCCAGTTTATATAATGTTGTCTGAAAAAATTCGGTTGCATAATCAAATATAAAAGAAAAACCTCCCGTATTTGGGAGGTTTTTCTTTATAGATCTTTTCCGTGACAGGCTTTGTACTTCTTGCCGCTTCCACAAGGACAAGGGTCATTACGTCCTATTTTGGGCCCTGCAACGATCGGCTGTTGTTTCACTGGTGTAGGATCATAATAATCGTTCTCTGTAGGTGGAGCATCAATATCTTCTTTGCTCGTACTCAGCTTACTAAGATCAGTTTTTTGTTGACGTCCTTCACGAACTTCTTCGCCATCATTCAAAGGAATGCCTGCATGACAAAGGAACTGAACGATATTTACGTTCACTTCACTATCCATTTTTTTGAAGATGTTATAGGCTTCCATTTTATAAATCACCAATGGATCTTTCTGCTCATAAGTAGCTGTTTGAACACTTTGTTTCAGATCATCCATCGCGCGTAAATGCTCTTTCCATGCATCATCAATCAATGCCAGTGTTACTGTTTTTTCCAAAGCATTTACCAATTCAGCACCACTACTGTTAAGCGTCTTTTCCATATTCGCCAGCACCTGCATACCTTTTCTTCCATCTGTAAATGGCACGATCACATTTTCAATATGATTACCTTGTTGTTGACGAATATTTTTGAACACCGGAATGGCCTGAGCCATAATATCCTGCTTTTTTCTATCGTAATTGTTAACGGCTTCGAGGTACAACTTTTCAGACAACTGCTGTTCAGATAATTTCGATAATTCTTCCGCAGAAATAGAAGGATCAATTCCAAAATTCACAATCACTGCTAATCTAAAGCCTTCATGATCATTTTGTTCTTTGAATGAATTCACGAGATCTTCTGCCACTGCATAAAAAGCATTATCCAGATCCAATGCAAGCCTATCTCCAAACAATGCATGACTTCTCTTCGTATAAACAACTGTTCTTTGTTTATTCATCACATCATCATACTCCAATAATCGCTTACGTATACCGAAGTTATTTTCTTCTACTTTTTTCTGAGCACGCTCAATGGATTTAGTGATCATGCTATGCTGTATCACTTCCCCCTCTTTATATCCGGCAAAATCCATGATCTTGGCGATACGATCACTTCCAAACATACGCATCAAATCATCTTCCAATGACACAAAAAATTGAGAAGAACCCGGATCACCCTGACGACCCGCACGACCTCTCAACTGTCTGTCTACACGACGAGACTCATGTCGCTCTGTACCCAAAATCGCCAAACCACCCGCTTCTTTTACACCAGGTCCCAACTTGATATCTGTACCACGACCCGCCATATTGGTGGCAATGGTAATAGCACCCGCCAAACCGGCTTCTGCTACTACTTGTGCTTCACGAGCGTGTTGTTTTGCGTTCAAGACATTGTGTGGGATTTGTTTTTGACGCAACATTCTGCTCAACAATTCACTCACTTCCACCGATGTAGTACCTACCAGTACCGGACGACCTGCATCGCGCAGTTTTACAACCTCATCGATTACTGCACCAAATTTTTCACGTTTAGTTTTGTATACCAGGTCTTGTTCGTCTTTTCTGATGGCCGTTACATTGGTTGGAATCGCTACCACATCCAACTTATAGATATCCCAGAATTCTGCTGCTTCTGTTTCAGCTGTACCGGTCATACCACCTAACTTATGGTACATCCTGAAATAATTCTGGAGTGTAACTGTTGCATAAGTTTGTGTGGCTGCTTCAATCTTTACATTTTCTTTTGCTTCAATGGCCTGATGTAAACCATCTGAATAACGACGTCCATCGAGGATACGACCTGTTTGTTCATCTACAATTTTCACAGCACCATCCATTACCACATACTCCACATCTTTATCAAATAGAGTATAAGCTTTTAACAATTGATGAACTGTATGAATACGATCCGCCTTTACAGAATAATCATTGATTACCTGTTCTTTCTGGTGAAGCTTTTCTTCTGCTGCAATACTTTCATTCTTGTCGATCGATGAAAGAGATACACTGATATCAGGAAGCACAAAGAATTGTGTGTCTTCACCAGCCTTGGTGATCAGTTGAATACCTTTATCTGTTAATTCAACTGAATTGTTTTTTTCATCGATATAGAAATACAGTTCCTCATCTGCTTTTGGCATTTCTCTTTGCTGGTCAGCTAGATAATAGTTTTCTGCTTTCTGTAATTTCACACGCATACCCGGCTCACTTAAGAATTTAATCAGGGCACTGTTTTTAGGCAAACCGCGGTGTGCACGAAACAAAGCCAGCCCACCATCTTTCGGATCATCATTTCCTTCTGCAATTTTCTTTTTGGCTTCATTCAGGAACTGGTTCACTGCTCTCTTTTGAGCTTCTACCAGTTTTTCAATTCTTGGCTTGAGTTCAAAAAACTGCTGTTCGCCGGTGTTGTGTCCGATCGGACCTGAAATGATCAATGGCGTACGTGCATCATCAATCAATACGGAATCGACCTCATCCACCATCGCAAAATGATGTTTACGTTGTACCATTTCCTGTGGAGAATGCACCATGTTATCACGCAAGTAATCAAAACCAAATTCATTATTGGTACCATAAGTGATATCTGCTAAATATGCATTACGTCTGGATTCGGTACTAGGCTCATGTTTATCAATACAATCTACTTTCAGACCCAACCATTCAAAGATGGGACCATTCCATTCACTATCACGACGAGCCAGGTAATCATTCACAGTTACAATGTGAACGCCCTCTCCCGCAAGTGCATTGAGATAAGCAGGTAAGGTAGACACCAATGTTTTACCCTCACCTGTAGCCATTTCAGCGATCTTTCCCTGATGTAATACACTACCCCCAATCAACTGAACATCATAATGCACCATGTTCCAAGTAACACTACCACCGGCTGCTATCCAGGTATTTTTGAAAATGCTTTTATCGCCTTCAATACGGATATGTTCTTTCTTTACACTCAGCTCTCTATCCAATGCAGTGGCCGTAGATACCATTTCCGGATTCTCTTTAAAACGTCTGGATGTTTCTTTGACTACCGCAAAAGCTTCCGGCTGAATCTGAGCTAAAATCTCTTCGATCTTTTTATCTCTTTCCTTTTTCAGTTTATCTACTTGCTGATAAATGATATCCCGATCATGGATTTCATTTTCAGGCAAGCTTTCAGCTTCTTGTTTTTTAGCTGCGATTTCCTGATCAATATCTGTTAGATAAGATTGAATACGCTGTTTGAACTCTTGTGTTTTGTTACGCAGTTCATCATTGGTCAACTGCTGGTATTGTTCGTAGAACTGATTTATTTTCTGGATGATGGGCATGATCTGCTGCACATCCTTCTCACTCTTACTACTTCCGAATAATTTTGAAAAAAGTTTCAACATATATAATGCGTCTGGTGTATTAGAAAAAAGTTAACAGTCAAAAACGGTGCGCAAAAAGTTTTTGAGTCAATTTGGCATTTTTAACTGAGGCCGCCAAAGGTAAAGAATTTGATCAGAGCATTTGCTCCGCTTATCAACTGGCGATCATTTATACAAATACTTAACGAATTGAAGATGATCCAACTACGTGTCGTATTGCTGATTACAGCGTTTTTTTCCGCCTTTATGGCACAGTCGCAAGTGAATGAACAGGATTCCCTTGCCCATCAACGCATCAAATTGGTACAAAATAATATGTATGTGCTTGGAGCTTGGGCAAGTGCCAATATCATCCAGGGAACCATCTCTGCCAGTAATACCCAAGGCAGTGAAAAAGCCTTTCACCAAATGAATGCTTACTGGAATACCGTCAATTTTGCGATTGCCGGGGTTGGTTTGTTGGGAATTAGAAAGCAGATGAAGAGAGCATATGGACTTGCTTCCAACCTGAAAGAACAGCAAAAACTGGAAAAAATACTTTTGCTGAACAGTGGACTGGATCTGGCTTATATAGCCAGTGGATTGTATCTTAAAGAGAAGGGCATTCGCCTGAATAATACGCGTAATGAAGGATTTGGCAACAGTCTGTTGCTTCAAGGCGCATTTTTACTGGTATTTGACCTGATTCAATATGGACAACACCGGAAAAACACCAAATGGCTGGAAAATAAGATGGACCATCTACAAATGGGCGTTTCGGCCAATGGATTGGGGCTTAGTTATCGTTTTTGAGGGATGTATGGAAACCGTGGGCAAAAAACCAAAGTTTTGATGGAATTTCAGGGTGATTCTGCTACTTTTGCAGCCAAATTGGAAAAGGGAGTTCAAGACATACTTGAACCCTTGTTTCTTGAAAATTGAAACTTTTTTACCCATGGCAGGTCAGTTAAAAGAAGTACGTAACAGGATCAAGAGTGTTCAGAGTACCCAGCAGATTACAAAAGCAATGAAAATGGTGAGTGCGGCAAAATTGCGTCGTGCACAGGATGCCATTACTCAGATGCGTCCATACGCTCAAAAATTGCAGGAAATGCTGAGTAATATTGTTAGCAACACAGAAGGTGATACCCATATTAAACTGGCAGAAGAAAGAGCGGTAGAAAAAGTATTATTGATTGTTATCACCAGCGATCGAGGACTTTGTGGCGGTTACAATGCCAACTTGATTAAACTGGCGAAGCAAACCATTGCGGATAAGTATGCAGCTCAACACCAAAAAGGAAATGTTGCGATCTGGAATATTGGTAAGAAAGGATATGAGAGCTTACAAAAAGCCGGTTATAAAGTAGACGCTACTTATAAAGATATTTTCCTGAATCTAAGTTTTGAATCTGTTCAAGCTGCTGCACAAGCTGCTATGAAAGCTTTTGAGAGTAAAGAATTTGATGCAGTTGAAATTATTTACAGCGAATTTAAAAACGCTGCTACACAACAGTATAAAGCTGAACAGTTCCTGCCAATTCCTAAAGTGACCAATAGCTCGTCTAGCAAGAAATCTGATTTTATTTTCGAGCCGGCAAAAGAAGAGCTGATCGCTGAACTGATGCCTAAAATCCTGAATACACAGCTATTTAAAGCCGTTCTTGATTGTAATGCCAGTGAACATGGTGCACGTATGACTGCGATGGATAAGGCGAGTGAAAATGCAAACGAATTGCTGAAATCACTGAAGATAAGCTATAACAGAGCCCGTCAGGCTGCTATTACCACTGAATTGACCGAGATTGTGAGTGGTGCAGCTGCTCTACAGGGATAGCAGATTCTAATTTGAAAATTTGAAAATGTGGTAATTTGAAAATGATTGTTATGTTTGATTGAACATGATAATCAAAATCATCACTATTTGATTTTCAAATTTTCATCCGCCGCGGCGGACAAATTTTCAAATGTAATATGGAAATAAGCCAGATCATACCACACATTGAAGTGTTGATTTTTGCCAGTGAGAAACCTCTCACTTCATTAGATATCGTTGAACTCATCAATAATACTTTTGGATTTCTGGAAGAGCGTGTAACGCTTGATCAGGTAGAAGCTGCCATTCAGGGCATCTGTGAAAAATACCAATCAGAGTTTTATCCATTTGAAGTACGTGAAAGTGGCGGCGGATGGCAATTCCTGACAAAAAAAGATTACCACAAGACCATTGCACAACTGAATGGTGATAAATTCCTCAAGCGCTTATCCAATGCTGCACTGGAAACACTCGCTATCATAGCTTATAAACAGCCCATCACCAAGGGAGAGATTGAATCCATCCGTGGTGTAAACAGTGATTATAGTATCCAAAAATTATTGGAAAAAGAACTGATCCTCATCAGTGGACGTAACGAACAAATGCCCGGGAAACCGCTGGTATACGCTACTTCTAAGAATTTTATGGACTATTTCGGCATCAACTCTCCGGAAGATCTGCCAAAGATCAAAGAAGTACTGGCAGAGCAAATCGTTGAGGGAACCGTTATTCGTCCGGAAGATTTTACCGATCAACCCGTAGCGGATGCCCTTACTGAAGAGACCAACCATGAAGAACCGGTTATTGACGGAGACACTTCTCTCTTAACCGTGAATGAAGATGGTGAATTGATCATTCAGGGAGAAGAAACAGAGGAAAACAACGAATCTTCTGATTCAGATCATGATTCTACTACCGACGAAGAAAACCCTTCCGACGAAAATCAACAATAAGATGGAACAGCGGTGACATGAATATCTGTGAGACAATTATCTTCGCAGTATGTCATCTTTTTTATCCAACGAGCAATTAAGAAATATTGCAACTGAGTTTGGTACACCTGTATACGTGTACAATGCCAATCGCATTACTGAACAATTCCAACAATTAAAGCAGGCTTTTAACAGTGATAAAGTCAGTTTTTTTTATGCTTGTAAAGCACTGACCAATGTTAGCATCCTTAAACATATCAAGTCTATTGGTTGTAAAGTAGACTGTAGCTCCATTAATGAAGCTAAACTGGCAGTACATGCCGGTTTTCCTTCTGGCGATATCTTATATACCAGTAACGGTATTGCTTTTGATGAAATCGAAGAAGCAGTTACACTGGGAATCAATATCAATATTGATAGTCTTTCCAATCTGGAAAAATTTGGAAAGAAATATGGCCATAGTTATCCGGTTGGTATTCGTTTACGCCCGAATATCATGGCGGGTGGTAACTTAAAAATTTCTACCGGACATGATACCAGCAAATTTGGTATCCCTATTGAGCAGTTGAATGACATCGTTCGCATCATGCAGCAATATCAAATTCATATTGCCGGATTGCATGTGCATACAGGAAGCGAGATTAAAGATGTAGCGGTATTCATGAAAGTGACCGATGTATTTTTTGAATTGGTTCCGCATTTTCCGGAATTGCAGTTTCTTGATTTAGGCGGAGGATTCAAAGTACCTTATCAGGATGGTGAAGAAGGCACCGATATCCAACTTTTGGCAAAAGAGATACTGGCTTTTGAACAAAAAATAGAGCAGACCTATCAACGCAGCTTTCAAGTTTGGTTTGAGCCCGGTAAATATTTGGTAAGTGAGGCTGGTTATTTGATCACCAGTGTAAATGTGTTGAAAGAAACCAGCGCTACCATTTTCGTTGGTGTGAACAGTGGGTTCAATCATTTGATCAGACCTATGTTCTATGAAGCTTATCATCGCATTCGAAACATAAGTAATGAAAAGGGTACTGAAAAGAACTATACCATTACGGGTAATATATGCGAAACAGACACTTTTGCATGGGAGCGTCCGATGAATGAAATTAGAGAAGGAGATATATTGGTATTCGATAATGCAGGTGCTTACGGGTTTGAAATGGCGAGTAATTTCAACTCACGTTATCGTCCGGCAGAAGTCATGGTAAAAGATGGTAAACCATACTTGATCCGAAAAAGAGAGGTTTTTGAGGATTTATTAAGGAATCTGGTGGAGCCATTCTAAAACAAAAGAGTAGTTTGCAGTCACATGATCGAGATCAAAAACATAAAAAAGATTTTTGGCGAGCGCACCATCCTGGAAGATATCAGTGCTGTGATGGAAGCGGGTAAATGTAACCTGATCATTGGCACCAGTGGCAGTGGTAAAACTGTATTGACCAAATGTATGGTTGGACTTTTTCGTCCGGAAATAGGTGAAATCCTGTATGATGGTACTGATATGCTGTTGATGAATAATGACGAAAGAAAGTTGTTACGCCAGCAAATTGGGATGCTATTTCAGGGTACTGCCCTATTTGACTCTATGACCGTGGAACAAAATGTTTTGTTCCCACTTGATATGTTCACCAACTGGTCATTAGCAGAGAAGAAAAAAAGAGTTAACGAAGTATTGGATCGTGTGAACTTGAAAGATGCTCATAAGCGTTATCCTTCAGAGATCAGTGGTGGAATGAAAAAAAGAGTGGGTATTGCCAGAGCGATCGTGCTTAATCCGAAATATCTATTTTGTGATGAGCCCAACTCAGGATTGGATCCACAAACATCAATGGTGATCGATCGTTTGATCAAAGAAATCACTGTTGAATATAATATCACCACCATTGTTGTAACACATGACATGAACAGTGTGATGGAAATTGGCGATCATATTGTGTATTTGCATCAAGGTAGAAAACAATGGGAAGGAACCAATAAAGACATCATTTTCAGTAAAGACGAGTTGCTGAATAAATTCATTTTTGCATCCGAATTCTTACAGGACGCTAAAGAAATGAGAATGATGGAAGCGAACGCAGCTAATAAGAAAAACGGTTAATAAGATTGGTTATGAAAAAGTTCCTCTTTGTTGTATTGTTATCACTCATTGGCACCCTATCCTATACACAGGATGTCGGTGCGGATATGCCTCCTTTTCTCAAAACCAAGAAATTGCCTGAGTTCACCATCTTACAAACAGATAGCACCTGGTTTACCAAACAACAATTACCTGCTTCAGATTTTACCATCATTGTGTACTTCAGTCCGGATTGTGGGCATTGTCAATATGAAGCCAAAGAGATGATGAGTGTAATGGACAGCCTGAAGAACAGTTTTATTCTTTGGGTAAGCTATCGTGATATGGCGGATATCAAAGGGTTTGCGCAGGAGTATGGTTTTTTCAACCATAAAAATTTGAAAGTGGGGAGAGATCCCAATTATGGTATTCCATCTTTCTTTCAGGTGAAATATACCCCGTATGTAGCTGTGTATGATAAAAAAGGCAACTACATAAAAGCTTATGAGGGAGGTGTAGAAATGCCTGACTTATTGACTCTTCTGAAAGGTTATCAGCAATAATTCCTACTCTCCGGGAAACTTTGTTAAACCACTATCCACAGGAGTATCAAAAAGCCTGAAACCTCGTGTACAAACGGTTGTCAACCCTTACCTTTGCAGCGGAAAAAATTCCTCACTTAAATAATCATTGTTTATGAAAGTAACCGTAGTAGGTGCCGGAGCCGTTGGAGCTACTTGTGCCGACAATATTGCACGCGCCGCATTGGCCGAAGAATTGGTATTACTGGATATTAAAGAAGGTCTGGCCGAAGGTAAGGCACAAGACATGATGCAAACTGCTGCATTGCTGGGTTTTGATACCCGCATTACAGGTAGCACCAATGATTATTCAAAGACCGCAGGTTCTGATGTTGTAGTGATTACTTCAGGTTTGCCTCGTAAACCGGGTATGACTCGTGAGGAATTGATCGGCACCAACGCCGGTATTGTAAAAGGTGTATGTGAAAATATTCTCAAATATTCTCCAAACGCTATCATCATCGTGATCAGTAATCCGATGGATACCATGACTTATCTGGCATTGCAGTCTACGGGACTACCCAAGAACAGAATCATTGGTATGGGTGGTACTTTGGATAGCGCTCGTTTTAAGTACCAACTGAGCCAACACTTGGGTTGCAGTCCTGCAGACCTGAATGCAGTGGTGGTGGGTGGACATGGTGATACCACCATGATTCCTTTGATTCGTTTAGCAACTTGGAACAGTGCGCCTGTTACCAACTTCCTGACTGAAGAACAACAAAAACAAATTGTAGCTGATACCATGGTAGGTGGTGCTACATTAACTAAACTGATCGGTACATCTGCATGGTATGCGCCAGGAGCTGCCGGAGCTGCATTGGTGGAAAGCATTCTGCGTGATGAAAAGAAATTATTTACCTGCTGTGTAAGCCTGGAAGGTGAATACGGACAGAAAGATATCTGTTTAGGTGTTCCTGTTGTGATTGGCAAGAATGGCTGGGAAAAAATCATTGACTTCAAATTGAATGAAGAAGAACAAACGCTGTTCAACAAGAGTGCGGAAGCAGTTAGAAGTATGAATGATGTATTGAAGACTTTATAAGCTACTGTTCATCCTTTAACAGAACCGTTTATACATAGGTCCCTGTCTGTAAAAAACAGACAGGGATTTTTTTATCTCTACCTGCGACCGCTTGTCATGACTTTGTCACTGCTCGTCCCGAAACAACCAATTCTGCTGTAACATTCTTAAGTGCTTTGCGTCTGATTGAGCAACCTAAACAACAATAAAATGAGAAGGATTTTAACTGCGGCTGTGATCGGATTGAGTTCATTATTGAATACCGCTATCGCGCAAACCGGCAGTACGATTAAGGGAAAGATCAGTGATAACAATGGTAAGGCTTTACAGTCTGTTACTGTATCCTTATTAAAATCTACAGACAGTTCCCTTGTTAAAGCAGATGTTACAGATGCCAACGGTGCATTTGAAATGGTATATGGCAAAGATGGAAAATACCTGCTGAGCTATATCATGATTGGTTTTGAAAGAACCTACTCACCTGTCTTTGAAGTAAAAAACGGTCAAGGATTTGATGCAGGCAGTATCACATTACAACCGGCAGCCACTAAACTGCAAGATGTAACTGTTACTTCTCGCAAACCCATGATCGAAATCAAAGCAGATAAAACAGTTTTCAATGTAGAGAACAGCATCAATGCAACTGGTAGCAACGCCTTAGAATTATTACAGAAAAGTCCGGGTATTCAGGTGGATAACAATGAGAACATTTCTATGAAGGGTAAAACCGGTGTTCGCATTTATGTGGATGGAAAGATGACCCAACTAGGTAGTCAGGATTTGGCCGCTTATTTAAAGAGTATTAATAGCAATGACGTTGAGGCCATCGAAATGATCAGCAATCCAAGTGCACGTTATGATGCCAGTGGTAATGCAGGTATCATCAATATCCGACTGAAGAAGAATAAAAGATATGGCACCAATGGTTCTGTGAATATGGGCTTGGTACAAGGTGTTACACCGAAAGGTAATGGTTCTGTAAGCTTAAACTATCGTGATAAAAAAGTGAACCTATTTAGTAATGTGGGTACCAATATTGGTCGATATGAAAATACGTTGGATTTGTACCGCATACAATTGGATTCTCTCTACGATCAGAAAAGTACCAACTGGAGTAACAATAAAAGTGTGAATGCAAAACTGGGTGCAGACCTGTTCCTGAATAGTAAAAACACATTGGGCTTTTTAGTGACTACGAATTTCAGTGATAATGACTGGACAAGCGAAAGCAATACCAATATCTCTTATAACCCCACAAAGCAGTTTGTAAAAAAACTGGTAGCATTGAATACCATTCCGGGTAGCAGAACGAATATGAATTCGAATATCAACTACCGTTATGCGGATACCAGTGGTAAGGAGATCAACTTTGATGCTGACTATGGTTTATTCCGTGGTACCGGCAGAAGTTTTCAACCCAACAATTACCTCGATAATTCAGGTAATATGTTATCTCAGGTAATTAACCGTAACTATACGCCTACGGATATTGATATCTACACGGCTAAAGTAGATGTAGATCAACCCAAATGGAAAGGTAAATTGGGATATGGTGCTAAGTTCTCTTATGTAAAGACAAAAAATACTTTTGATTTCTTCAATGACATCAATGGTGTACCGGTGAAAGTGTTAAGTAGAAGCAACAGCTTTACCTATAAAGAGAATGTAAATGCAGCTTATGTCAACTATCAGCGCCAGTTCAGTCCGAAATGGAGTTTACAGACAGGCTTACGTATGGAGCAAACAAATAGTGAAGGTGTATTGACCAGAGCAGATGGTATTGTTCAATCTGATAATACAGTGAAGCGTAGTTATTTAGATTTCTTCCCTAGTGCGGCTTTAACCTGGACTGTTAATCAGAAGAATACTTTGAATTTAACTTTCAGTCGTCGTATCGATCGTCCGACTTATCAGGATCTGAATCCATTTGAGAATAAGCTGGATGAGTTGACTTATGAAAAAGGAAACGCGTTCTTACGTCCGCAGTATACAAATACAGTTGAATTGTCGCACACATTCAAATACATGTTGAACACCACCATCGGCTATAGCCATGTAAAAGATTTTGCAACACAAACAACTGATACTACTAACAATGCTACTTATGTACAACAAAGAAACCTGGCAACACAACGTATCCTGAGTTTCAGTATTGGTTCTCCATTACCGATTGCAAAGTGGTGGAATGGCTATGCGAATGTTTGGTACAACTATCAGATGTTCAAAGGAAAAATTGGTGCCAATGAGATCAAAACAGATATCCCAATATTTGGAGCCTATATGCAACACACGTTTACTTTAGGTAAAGGATATACCGGAGAACTGAGTGGTTGGTTCAGTGGACCGAATGTTTGGGGTGCCACTTGGAGAACACGTTCACAAGGTGGTATTGACCTCGGTGTACAAAAACAGATTTTGAAAAAACAAGGAACCGTGAAACTGAGTGTAACGGATATTTTCCTCACCAATCCATGGACCGCTACCAGCAATTTTGGCGGTCTCTATATCAAAGGTGGTGGACGTTGGGAGAGTCAAACAGTTCGTATGAGCTTTACTTGGAGATTTGGTAACAATCAGGTAAAAGCTGCCCGTCAGCGTCAGACAGGATTGGAGAGTGAGGCAAAACGTATCAAAGGATAGTAGTTGGTTTTGGTAATAAAGAAAGAGCTCCGAAATTTCGGGGCTTTTTTATTGTTACAATAGTAAACAGATTTTAAAAGTACGTATTACTATGTCAGATTATAATCATACTGAATAGACTAGCCACTTACTAAATATAGGTTAATGCATAGCCAATTACAGCAAAAATACACGATGTAATTATCATAATAATTATTGAATAAATCCCAACGAGTTCTTTCTTTTCCTCATTTGTAATTTCCATTTTAGCCTTTAATTTAAAAGATAACCACAAGCCGACAGTTGCATCGTATAGTCCAACAAATATTGCCACTGATATAGCACTATTTGGATCCAGAATTTTCGAACCAAAAAAACCGATTAAAAGATATATTGAAAAAGAAAAAAGGGCTAAAATTTCGTATTTAAAATTAAACTTCCGAGACGCAATCGCTCCTAAAGTATCAATAAGTGTAACTGCAGAAATTCCAGAAAAGAACAGTAACAATAAATTCTTACTTAATATCATTGCTTATAAATATTCATTTACTTTTCTAACAATTAAATTCACATCCTGCTCCTGCATACATTTAAAATGCGCTCTCGGACAAGTCTTGGTTCCATAATTAGAACAAGGTTGACAAGCCAATCCTTTTACAATAAAGTTGTGATAAGCAGGCTTATCGTGATGAAGTAATTGTTCTGTACCGTAATAGGGTTCTACATCCAATGCCGGTGAAGTGCCTCCCCAAATCGCAAGTACGGGTTTATTGAGTGCACAGGCAATGTATTGCATACCGGTATCATGCGAAATTACCAGTTTGGATTGTCTAATGATATCGGCTGATTCATGTAAACTGAATTTGCCACAAGCATTGTAAATCTTGACCGAATCTATTTTTGCGATCTCCTCTCCTTCTTTCACATCCTCTTTTCCACCCACTAGTACAATCGGGTATTGCAATTTGGCACAGAGTTCTCTTAATTTATAAACAGGTAGTTTTTTGGTATAATAACTGGCGCCAATAACAATGGCTACAAAACCTGCACTATGCGACAATGGGAGATCTTCTGCTTTCACCCTCACATGAGGAGGAATAAAATAATCCATTCCCTTCCCATCATTCTGAACACCTAGTGGCGCCAGTGTATCCAAACAACGGTCTACAATATGTCTGCCTGCCATTTTATTGATGTGCAACCTTGTGAGTAGTACTTTTTCTATGACTTCTTTATTGTAAGCCAGCACCGGTACTTTGAGCGCTTTTTTGATACGCCAGGTTCTGAAATTTTTATGTAGATCAATGATATAATCGTATTGCTCTGCTTGTAAATCTTTGATCAGCGCATCGAGGTTGTGAGAGAAATAATAAAACTTATCGATGTAAGGATTCGCTTCCGTAACTGCTTTCATCGATTGTTTGGTCAGAAAATGTACTTCAGCATCGGGTACTTGTAATTTCAAACAACGGATGGCCGGTGTTGTCAAAACAATGTCTCCAATAGAAGAAAAACGAATGACCAAAAATTTCATAGCTGCAAGATAAGAAGTATAACTATCTCCTCTCCGTGCAACTCTGTGCTCAACTCCGTTACCTCTGTGGTTAACCACAGTGTTACACAGAGTCAGGCACAGAGTTTCACAGAGTATGATTATTCTTCAACGTAGTTGAGGTCTTTATGGAAAGTTTCTTCGGTGAAGTAGTAGGCGATAAGTGTAATCGTCATGACTACTATTCCGGTGATGATACCACTGTACACCAAACTCCATCCCCATGATTTTTGAAACAGATCGAGGAACATCATATTGATCAATGGCAATGCTCCGCGTACCATATTCGGGATGGTAGTAGCTGCCGTACCTCGAAGATTCGTACCAAACTGCTCGGCACCCATGGTTACAAAAATGGCCCAGAAACCGGTGCTGAAACCTAAGAGTGTACAAATAGCATACATCGTAGAGTCTGATCGATTATAACCACTAAAGAAGAGGATTAGTCCAATAATGGTGAGCATATAATAGATCAACAATGCTTTCTTTCGACTTTTAAAATATTGACTCACCAAGCCGACTAACATATCACCAATGGCGATGGCGGCATAGGCAAACATGATGGACCTTCCTGAATCAATGGTAGTACTCCCAAACATAGTATTCCCAAAACGATCACTCTGGTTCACGAGAATACCAATCACATACCAAGTAGGTAATCCGATCAGAATTGCAAAAATGTATTTCTTGAGTCGCTTGCCATTATTAATGAGCATGAAGAAATTTCCACGTACTACTTTTTGTTCTTTCGCCTCTTTAAACATTCCTGATTCTGCCACACTCACTCTTAATAAAAGCAACGCTATGCCAAGTCCACCACCAATCTTATAACACAAACGCCAATCATCGGTAAACTGATAGGTAAAGTAAGCTGCTACTGCTCCACTCAATCCGATACCCGCTACCAGAGACGTTCCAATACCTCTTTTGTTCTTAGGTAATAATTCACTCACCAAAGTGATACCTGCACCGAGTTCACCTGCAAGACCCAATCCACCTACGAATCTACATGCAGCATATTGATCAACTGTTTGAACAAAACCGGTTGCGAAATTGGCAATAGAATACAAAATGATGGAACCGAATAAAACACTCAATCTTCCTTTCTTGTCGGCCAGCATACCCCAGATAATTCCTCCCAATAATAAACCCGTCATCTGCCAATTGATCACACGTGTACTATCCACTAACATGGTTGCATCTGTTGATCCAACACCTAACATGCTGGGCTTTTTAACGATGGTAAATAAGAGAAGATCGTAGATATCAACAAAATAACCCAATGCAGCAACAATAACGGGGAGCGAAAGGACACCGTATTTTTTTTCGGTCATGACAGGCAATTTGGATAGTGAATGATTGCTTCCTTTGTCTATATGATAAGTTAAAAGAAAGCGCTATTATTTTGTTACGCGTCTTTTTTATCTTTCTTTTTTCCTGTAAATAATTTAATGAAGACCGGAGCAGTCGTTACCAGTACAATACCCAGCACAATTACTTCCAAATGGTCTTTTAAATCAAATCCGAATTGATTCAATATCCATTTCTGCAGAAAATGTCCGGCAAACAACATACTGAATACCCAGGCAAAACACCCAACAATATTGAAGAATACAAATTTCTTCTTATCCATCTGTACAATACCTGCTACAATAGGTGCAAAGGTTCTGACGATGGGGATGAAACGTGCTACAATAATAGCACCACCACCATGCTTTTCATAAAACTCGTGCGCTTGTTCTAAGTATCTTCTTTTAAAGAGCATATTCTCTTTCCAGTTATACATGGCTGGACCCACTTTTCGTCCAAACCAATAACCAACGGTATTGCCTGCGATACCTGCTGCGGATATGAGTAGCATCAATAATAACAGATCCAGGTATTCATTACCGGTAGGTATGAATTCATTCGCCAAATTGCTGCTGTAAATACCTGCTACAAATAAGAGACTATCGCCCGGTAAAAAAAATCCTACAAACAAACCTGTTTCTGCGAAGACCACAAAAAGTATGAGCCAAAGTCCTCCATGTTCAATATAAAACTGAGGTTGCAATAACTGACTCCAGTGAAAATCGGATAATAATATTTGTAACATGGAATTGTTCTTAGGTTAAGCTGAAACAGAAATATCGGTAGGCTCATCCAATGCACCTTCCCATTTACTTACAACACTTGTTGCCAATGCATTTCCTACCACATTGGTGGCAGTTCGGAACATATCACAGAAGTGATCGATGGGTAAGATGAGTGCAATACCTTCCGGTGGAATATTAAACATGGCACAAGTAGCGGTAACTACTACCAATGATGCACGTGGTACACCTGCAATACCTTTACTGGTAAGCATCAGTACTATTAGCATGGTCAATTGTGTACCAATATCCAATTGTATTCCATAAGCCTGTGCAATAGCAATACTGGCAAAAGTCATATACATCATACTACCATCCAGGTTAAAAGAGTAACCCAATGGAAGAATAAAGGATACAATCTTATCCTTACAACCAAATCTTTCGAGTTCTTCTGTAAGTTTTGGAAAAACGGCTTCACTACTAGTAGTACTGAATGCAATAATAAGTGGCGGAAAAATACGGCGTAACAGATCCGGTAAACGTTTTCCTAAAATGATAAAACCTACCGTTAATAAGATAGCCCACAATGCAGCGATGCCGATCAGAAAATATAAAAGATATTTTCCGTAGAAAATAAATACATCCAATCCTTTGGTGGCAATCACAGCAGCAATTGCGCCGAATACACCAATGGGTGCAAAGTTCATTACATAACCTACCATTTTCAAGATCACATGAGCAACGGCGTCCAATCCTTTTACAACGATTTTCGCCTTTTCGCCTAGTGCAGCTGTTGCCACACCAAAGAAAATACTGAATACTACCAGTTGTAAAATTTCATTGGTAGCCATGGCATCAATCACGCTTTTAGGAAACACATGTTCCACAAATTTCTGGATGCTGAATTCCTGTGTTTTACCAACAAGATCCTGTGCACCCGAAATATCCGCATTACTCAAATCAATTCCTTTCCCGGGTTGGAAAATATTCACGAGCAGCATCCCTAATAACAAACTCACCAATGAGGCGGAAATAAACCACAATAATGCTTTGCCGCCCACGCGACCTACCGTTTTTAAGTCACCCAGTTTAGCAATACCTACCACCAAGGTTGAAAATACCAAGGGAGCTATGATCATCTGAACGAGACGTAAAAAGATGGTGGTAAACAGCTTCAGGTTCTTAGAAAAACTCTGAATGGTTTCAGCAGATGCGTTATCATGTACAAAATAGCCAAGAATAACGCCTGCAATCATGGCTATAACAATATAAAGCGTAAGCCTATTCGATTTCTTCATTGGGGCCTTGTTAGTGACGCAATATAATACTTCTGGTGAAATGGTCTTTGCGAACGGCGAAATGACCGATTCATAAAAGTTTTAGGGCACGAAAGCCAGAAATCCCTATTTTGCCAAATCTTTCTAATTCAGAAACTTAACCAAACTGTACTATGAGTTTATTTGTAAAGAAACCATTGGGTCAATTACTGGCTCAGGCTGATGAGGGCGAAAAAGGATTAAAACGTACGCTCGGAGCCGGCAACCTGGTTGCTTTGGGTATTGGCGCCATCATTGGTGCCGGACTTTTCGTAAGAACAGCTGCTGCTGCCGGACAGGCTGCTGGTCCTGCTGTTACGATCTCTTTTATTATTGCTGCGATCGGTTGTGCTTTTGCAGGTCTGTGTTACGCAGAATTTGCAGCCATGATTCCAATTGCCGGTAGTGCTTATGCTTACAGTTATGTAACCATGGGTGAATTGGTAGCATGGATCATCGGTTGGGCATTGATCATGGAATATGCATTGGGTGCAGCTACTGTATCTATTGCATGGAGTGAATACCTGAATAAATTATTCGATGGAAGCATTCCATATGAATGGTGCCATAGTCCATTTGAGAGTTTTACCGACTCTGCCGGGGTATTGCATAAAGGAATCATCAATGCTCCTGCATTGGTTATTCTTTTATTGTTGACACTATTATTGATCAAAGGAACGCAGGAATCTGCTATGGTGAATGCTGTGATCGTATTCATTAAAGTAGCCATTGTGATTCTCTTTATTGTTTTAGGTTGGCAGTATATCCGTCCTGAAAACCATACACCTTACATGATCCCTGAAGGAACTGCTGCTGTTACAGATAGTGCAGGAAAAGTGATCGCTGATTATACAGGCGTGTTCAAACATGGATGGGGTGGTGTTTTAGGTGGCGCAGCCATCGTATTCTTTGCCTTTATTGGTTTTGATGCGGTAAGTACTGCAGCACAGGAAGCTAAAAACCCCAAAAGAGACATGCCAATCGGTATCCTCGGTTCATTGGTAGTATGTACGATTCTTTATATTCTTTTCGGTCACGTGTTAACAGGTGTTGCCAACTGGCAAGAGTTTGTTGATCCTGAAAAAGGACGTGAAGCTTCTGTAGCATATGCCATTTCTACCTATATGGTGAAGTACAGTTGGTTATCTACCGCTGTAACAGTTGCCATCCTTGCCGGTTTCTCTTCTGTGATTCTGGTAATGTTGATGGGACAAAGCCGTATTTTCTATACCATGAGTAATGATGGTTTGATCCCTAAAGCATTTGGTGTATTACATCCTAAATTCAAAACACCTTATAAAGCCAACTGGATATTATTTGTGTTCGTAGGACTGTTTGCAGCATTTGTACCAGGCCACGTAGCGGGTGATTTAACCAGCTTTGGTACCTTATTCGCCTTCGTATTGGTGAGTGCAGGTGTTTGGATTCTACGTGTAAAATCGCCAGAGATCGAAAGACCATTCAAAACCCCATTGGTTCCATTGGTTCCTATTTTGGGCGTGATCGTTTGTACCGCAATGATCTTTGCTTTGGATGCACAAACCCTAAAAGTAGCTTTCGGATGGATGGCTTTGGGTCTGGTTGTATACTTTGTATATAGCAGACATCATAGCAAACTCCGTAATGGACAATAAAACAACCCAACTAACTGCTAAAAAAGCCTGCCCCGGTGGCGGGCTTTTTTATGTCCAATACACTTATTTTTGCAACCCGTTCACCTAAACAGATCATTATGGGAAGGATTTTTGAAGTACGTAAAGCAACCATGTTCGCCCGCTGGGACAGAATGGCCAAACAGTTTACCCGTATCGGTAAAGAGATCGTGATAGCAGTAAAAGCCGGCGGACCAGATCCTGCCACCAATCCGGCATTACGTCGTTGCTTTCAGAATGCGAGAAGCGTGGGTATGCCCAAAGATCGTGTAGAAGCTGCCATCAAAAGAGCACAGGGTAAAGACACTTCGAATTATGAAGAGATCCTGTATGAAGGATATGCACCACATGGAGTAGCATTGTTGGTAGAAACTGCTACTGATAACCATGTAAGAACCGTAGCAAATGTTAAGAGTCATTTCAATAAAGGAAATGGCGCATTAGGCAATAGCGGTAGTGTAAGTTTCCAATTCAAAAAAATGGGCGTATTCAAATTAAAGCCCGAAGGATTGAATATTGATGATCTTGAATTGGAGTTGATTGATTTTGGTTTGGAAGAATTGGGAGAAAGTAATGACGATAACGGAAATCCAATCATTGTATTACGTTGCGCATTTGTAGATTTTGGTAGTCTGCAAAAAGCACTGGAAGATAAAGGCCTCAACCCCATCAGCGCCGAACTTGAATGGATTCCTACCACCACCGTTCCTGTTACAGATGAACAAGCTGAAGACGTGAGTAAACTGATCGAAAGATTAGAACAGGATGATGATGTGAATAAGGTGTTTCATAATATGGGTTAAGAAAGCTACAAGCTACAGGCTTCAAGCTACACGGTTCAAAACAAAAAAGATTGATATTTTCAACAGCCATTTCCAGTTTGGAAATGGCTGCTTTGTTAAAAAACTTGCGGCTTGCGGCTTGCAGCTTGAAGCTTGAAGCCTGCACTAATGCTCTTACCTTTACATAATGAACTCCGCTTTCAATACCCCCCCTCACCCAGTCATTCTCTTCGATGGGGTATGTAATTTGTGTAATGCGAGTGTTCAGAAAGTGATCAAATATGATCCGAAAAGAAAATTTCGGTTTGCTTCCTTACAAGGTTCTTTCGGACAAGAGGTGCTGAAGCAATTTCATTTATCGGGTACAGATTTCAATACGTTTATTTTATTGAAAGAAGATCAGATCTATACCAAATCTACTGCAGCATTGAAAGTGGCTAAAGAGATGAGTGGATTATGGTCGCTGTTATATGTGTTCATCATCGTCCCTCCTTTCATCCGAAACTTTTTTTATGATTTAGTTGCCAAGAACAGGTACAAATGGTTTGGCAAACAAGATGCTTGCTGGCTTCCTACTCCTGATTTGAAAGAATTATTTTATGAATAAATAAGCCACAGATTCACAGATTAATGAATAATCCTTGAATCTATGGCCAAAAAATAATCACTTGCAGCTTGACTTGCAGCTTGCAGCGTGAAGCTTGTAGCTTGATGCCTGTAGCTTTTCACTCAATCACTCTGCCATTAAAGATCTCACTGCATCCATTACATCTTCTGCATTCGGCTTGGCAAAATAATCACCATCACTTCCGTATCCGGGACGATGGGCTTTTGCGGTTAAGGTTCTTGGACTTGCATCCAACCATTTATAACCGCCTTGCTCTTCCATCACTTTATTAAACATATAGGCTGCTGCTCCTCCAGGAACATCTTCATCGATGAAAATGATACGACTTGTTTTTTTCAGTGACTGCAAAATCACATGATTCAAATCAAACGGTAATAGTGTTTGTACATCTACAATCTCACAATCAATTCCTTCAGCAGCAAGTCTATCTGTAGCATCCTGAATAATGCGTAATGTAGAACCATAAGAAACCAATGTAACATCAGTACCCTCACGAATAATTTCAGGTACACCCAAAGGAACTGTATACTCTAATAAATTATCAGGTAATTTTTCTTTTAATCGATAGCCATTCAAACACTCCACAATAATTGCAGGATCATTGGATTGTAACATGGTATTATACATACCTACTGCTTGCACCATATTTCTTGGCACACACACATACATACCACGTAGCGCATTGATCACCACACCCATCGGAGAACCACTATGCCAAATGCCTTCCAAACGATGTCCGCGTGTACGGATGATTACGGGACAACTTTGCTGTCCCTTGGTTCTGAAATGCGTTGTGGATACATCGTCACTCAAAGGTTGTAAACCATAGAGTAAATAATCGAGGTATTGAATTTCAGCAATGGGTCTTAATCCACGCAATGCCATACCAATGGCTTGTCCAACAATGGTCAATTCACGAATACCGGTATCCAGTATTCTATCTTTTCCATGTTTCTCTTGTAACCCTGCAAATCCTTGATTCACATCCCCAATATAACCAACATCTTCTCCAAAAGCATATACTTTCGGATTGGCAGCGAATAAGGCATCAAAATATTTGTTCAATACTTCATACCCATTTACAGTTGGTGCATCAAAAGCAACAAGGGGTTTTACTTCCGGTACATTGAGTGCACTTTTGGCGCCTTCATTATAAAGATGGCTGTTGTACAAGGATGTATTTTCTTCCAACATCTGCACTCTTAATGCTTTTAATTCTTCAGCAGATGGTGAAAAAGGTGCAGTTTCAATGGCAACAGCTATTGCTCGTAAAATATCTCTGCGTAAAGGTTCTTTATTCGATGCCAACTCATTCGCCATTTGTTGGATGGCATTGTACTTATCAATATCATTCACCATCACCTGACGAATCAATGTTGCAGCTTGCTCTGCTTGTTCTTTGATGGGTGTAACATATTTTTCCCAGGCACGGTTACGTGCTTCTTTCACCGTTTCTTTTGCTGCCGCTTCTACTTCTGTCAGCTCTTCAATGGAAGCGAGTCCATTTTCAATCATCCACTCTTTCATCTTCTTGATACAATCCCATTCTTTTTCCCATTCCAATCGCTCCGGACTTTTATAACGCTCATGGCTACCGCTGGTAGAATGTCCTTGTGGTTGGGTAACTTCTTCTACATGGAATAAAGCGGGTTGATGTGTTTCGCGTACTTTTTGTAAGGCTTCTTCAAATACTTCACACATGCCGGCATAATCCCAGGCTTTCACTTTATAAATATGGATACCGTTGGTATCCGCTTGTTTTTGAAATCCTTTTAATGCGGCGGAGATAGAACCCTTTGTTGTTTGAAAATTTTTCGGAACGGAAATGCCATAACCATCATCCCAAACAAATACTGCCAGTGGCACTTGTAAAACACCGGCGGCATTAATGGTTTCCCAGAAATGTCCTTCACTGGTACTGGCATCACCAATAGTGGTAAAACAAATTTCATTTCCATGATGACTCAATTGCTCAAATGCTTCCGGATTTTTATTGGATCGAAAACAACGTGAGGCAAAAGCAAGACCTAATCCGCGGGGCATTTGTCCGGCAGTAGGCGCTATATCAGAAGAAACATTTTTTCTATTAGCAAGATCCAACCAATTACCATTCTCATCCACAAAACGTGTAGAGAAATGCGCGTTCATTTGACGACCTGCACTGAAAGGTTCATTCTTTACATCAGGGTCGGCATACAATTGTGCAAAATATTGTTCAACACTTGCCAAGCCTGTTGCAAACATGAATGTCTGATCACGGTAATAACCACTTCTGAAATCGCCCGGCTGAAAAAATTTAGCCATGGCAATCTGAGCGATTTCTTTTCCATCACCAAAAATTCCAAACTTGGCTTTCCCGGTCAGTACTTCTCTTCTACCCAACAAACTCACTTCACGACTGATCATAGCGATACGATAATCTTCGATCACCGCATTGCGAAATCCGTCGAAAGACAACATGTCGTTTTTATATCCCAAAGATGAACTTGATTCCATGCGGCAAAAATAACATTACCAACGGAATAGGCTAACGGAAATTAGTTTTCTGTAAAAATTGTAATAACCCGCAAAAAACGGCATGATATTAGCTTTATTTATCTTGGAATGGCGGTATAAGACCTTTTCTAATAAAAAATTGGCAAATCCTAGTCTTGCCGCTATTATTTCTGTTGTAACTTTGAGAAAAGCATAATAAATACCTATTGATATGAAGAAGTTTTTGTTTTTAACCGTACTAGGTTTAGTTGCCAGTTTCGGAGTGATGGCACAGGATGTAAAGTTTTCTGAAGGCTCATTTAAGTTTGGGAAAATTGAACAGAACAAACCTGTTACCCATGTTTTCACTTTTACCAATAATGGTGCTAAACCGGCTGTTATTGAATTTGCAACTGCAGAATGTGGTTGTACAACACCTGAATACAGTAAAGAGCCTGTTTTAAAAGGTAAAAACAGCACTGTTAAAGTGACTTACAATGCAGCAGCATTGGGTACTTTCAGTAAGCGTGTTACCATTAAGTTTGCGGGTGTAAACGATCCGATCATACTCACCATTGAAGGTGAAGTGGTAGCTGCAAAACCCACTGCAAAAGCCAGTAAATAGTAGTCACTAAATATATTTAGTGGAAGAGCGGTCCTGACAAAGGATCGCTTTTCTTTTGTACAAAACTGTAACCCTATCTTTGCGGCATGTTACAGATCAGTCAACGTGGACAGGCCATGCCTGCATCCCCCATCAGAAAACTTGTTCCTTATGCAGAAGCTGCCAAAAAGAAAGGAACCAAAGTATATCATTTGAATATCGGACAACCGGATATTGAAACCCCTAAAATGGTTCTTGATGCGGTTCGTCACAGTGATTTTAAGGTATTGGAATACAGTCACAGTGCCGGTAACGAGAGTTACCGAAAGAAGCTGGTTGGATATTATCAATCGGTGGGTATTGAGGTAACGCCTCAACAGATCATCATTACTACCGGTGGAAGTGAAGCCATTTTATTTGGTTTCATGTCTTGTTTGGATGCCGGTGATGAAGTAATTATTCCTGAACCTTTTTATGCCAATTACAATGGCTTTGCAGTTGCAGCGGGTGTAACCGTAGTTCCGGTTACTTCTCATATTGAAAATGGCTTTGCATTACCTCCTATTGAAGAGATTGAAAAAAAGATCAGTTCGCGAACCAAGGCTATTGTAATCTGCAATCCGAATAATCCTACAGGATATTTGTACAGCGCAGCCGAAATGGAGCAATTGAAAGATATCATCTTACGCCACAATCTTTATTTGTTTTCTGATGAAGCTTATCGTGAATTCTGTTATGAAGGTCATCAGGTAAGTGCTTTGCATTTGAAGGGGGTAGATGATCATGTGATCATTATGGATACCATCAGTAAAAGATACAGTGCTTGTGGAGGTAGAATTGGTGCTTTCATTACACGCAACCAACAGGTATTAGATGCCGCCATGAAGTTTGCTCAGGCGCGACTCAGTCCGCCGAGCTTTGCACAAATTGCGGGAGAAGCGGCTATTGATTTACCTGCAGATTATTTTGATACTACAAAAGCTGAGTATAAATCACGCCGCGATCTGATCGTAAAGCGTCTCAATGCAATGGAAGGGGTATTTTGCCCCAATCCGGGTGGTGCATTTTATGCGATGGCTCAATTACCGATTGATGATGCGGATATTTTCTGTCAGTGGCTACTAGAATCCTTCGAATATGAAAAGCAAACGGTAATGTTAGCTCCTGCTACCGGATTTTATGGTACACCCGGATTGGGAAAAAAGGAAGTAAGACTTGCTTATGTATTAAATCTACAAGATATCAATGCTGCAATGGATTGTCTGGAAAAGGCTTTAAAGGCATATCCTGGTCGACAATAGATTGATTTTCAATGATTATTATATAAAAATAGCTTGATGCAAATGCATCAAGCTATTTTTATATAATACATTATAATATTTTTAATGTTTATTAAATAATTAATTTTTCTGAAAAAATGCTCATTTTTTCAGAATTAATAAACATGATTTTAATAACTATATGAAAAATTGACAAAATTATTTATCTTTATACCATGCTTATGAATCGTAGCATCCAATCGTGAAATGACTTTTTTTCTTATATGGCAAGCAATCGAAGACCGTCCTCTGTTTCTACAGAGGACTTTTCATTTGTGCCACATTTAGCACCTGTCTACTTAACAATGAGGAAGCTTGTTTATCCATTGCTCAGCAATTACAAGAACATGCCCACTAACAAGTTCATCTGCCTCAAAAAGCATACATTTTGATTACTTTATATCTGGCTTTCATCATAGCGATTCTCGTCTAAATCCTTGATATTTGTTTAACACTGCTGAGAGATGATCAGAGCAACAATACTCGCTTAATAAGTATCTCGCTGTTTATGAGACCATTCGCTTTTATACTTACGGTTGGGCTATTTACTTGTTCACAGGTAAATGGACAAAGTTATACTTCTACCTATGGATCTGCCTATGCCGGAAGTACCGGTATTAGAAATAATCCGTCGGCATCAGTAAATTCTGCCTATAAATGGGACCTCACTTTTTTTACTGTTCAGGCTAAAGTGAGTACGAACTCCTTGTTCATGCGGAATGACTCCGTTTTCCTTACACATCCCTTTAAAAACAGATTCTTACACAATAACATCGATATCAGTTTATTCAATTTTTTATACAAGCCGAATAATAAACACGCTTTTGCCATTAATCTAAGAGCAAGATCCTATAACCATATCAGAACCGAACCACTTACAGCAAGTGATTCCATTTATAGTATCCATGATTTCCTTGTACAAAACCGATCTACACCTTACTTAGAAGGCTTTGCAACACATACCGGTTGGCTGGAAGCAGATTTGAATTATTCGCGTGTTTTATATGAATCCTACAACAGTAAATTAACAGGTGGTATTACACTTCAAATCATGAGAGGTATTTCCGGAGCTTTTGCAAGGATTAATAAACTCAGCTATCTGGAAACAAAAACATCAACAGATACCATCTATAATTTTATTACGGGTGGCAGTGCGTTTGGCTATTCTTCCAATTATGATGAATCACCATCAGGAACAACCACTGGATCCGAATTTGTAAAAAATAGTTTAATCGGATTGGGGTTAAGCATTGGTGCAGAATATTTATTGTACGGCGAAAACAATAACAGCTATCAACAAAACAACGCCATCAACTATCAATGGAAAATAGGCGTTGCTTTAATGGACCTGGGTGCTAATAAATTCAAATCAGGAGAGTTTGGCGGACAATACAGAAATATTGATCCTACGATTACAGATATGGATGTAGATAGAAAATTCACCAATGTAGAGTCGGGAAGAGATTTAAGAGATTCATTAGCCACCATTTTTACTACTTCAGAAAATATCAGTAATCGTTTTAAAGTAGGAAATCCAACCAGACTTGTTCTTAATGTCGACAGATCTTTTGGCAATAACTTGTATTTGAATACAGACCTGAGTATCAATTTACATGGAACATCCGGTTTCAGAAGACTATTATCGAGAGAAGCTAACTTGCTGACTGTGACTCCAAGATGGGAGACTTTGAACTGGGGTTTTTATTTACCGATTCAATACAATAGTCAAAATCAGTTTCATATTGGTGCTGCTTTCAAAGCCGGCCCCTTGGTATTGGGACTTCATAATCTACAGTGGGTAAAACAAATTAAAAACCTGAGTGGCGGTGGCTACTTAATGTTAAGCATTCATCCTTTTAATAAACGAAAGGTCATCAGTAAGCTGGACTGTCCGGAATAAAAATGGGGGGTAATGAATTTCGAGAATACAATCGCTGTGTTAATCCGCTCCACTGCAATCAGGTATTTGGATTCACTACCCACCCGATTATCTTAAGCAATCATTTGCGTGGCTATATTCTGCTGATGATTGACGAGTGGGAATTTGAAATTCATTTTTTGATATTTCAACTTCAACTCATTCAATATTTCAAAACTGATCGGATTGCGAATCAAATCGATCACTGTTGAAAAACGATCGAGCTTGGCAATATCATCCGGATCAATAGAAGAAGAAAGAATCACAAAACGTACCGATGGAAATATGTACGCATATTTTTCTGAGAATACTTCCAGAAACTCCCATCCATCCATCACCGGCATGTGAAGATCCAGAAACACCAATTCCGGCACATCCGAAGGGGTTCTACTGTTGAGTAATAACTGATCAAATACTTGTAAGGCTTTTAAACCATTACCTGCGGTAATGACATCTGCAGCAAAAGCTGTTTTGCTGATCATTTTGCTGGATACAAACAAAGAAATCTCATCATCGTTCACAACCATTACTTTCCTGAACATATACTTTGTTTTTAGGTTATCGAATCCCTTTCCACTGCTGTTAACAGTGAATTTCATTAGGGGGGTGGATATTGGATTTGAAACCTCTGAATGGATGCATTTACTTACGAGAAATACATTCAATCAGTTTAACAAAGTAAGTTTCATTCACCGCCTTCTACAATAACATTTCCCTTCAAAAAACAGTAGATGATCGTATACATTCGGTAGTAATTACACTACATAAAATGAGGCTTTAGGGGTATGGGTTATAGCTGATGGCCTATAGTCCATAGTCCATGGTAAGAGAGAGGGAGTTTTGAAAGTGGAGTATAGAAAATGAGATTGGGGTGATGGGGTATAGCTTATGGACTATGGTCTATGGTCCATGGTCTATGGTAAAGAAAGAGGCTGTATCAAAAGTCTGATACAACCTCTTGTCTTAAAAGAACAATAGTATTAGTTCAATCCGCCTTTACGGGTAGCTTTTGTGGGCGTTGGCCACTGACCCGGTTGACCGGTTCTAGGATTGATGGGTAATACGATTTTTTCACGTGATGTTTTGGTATTGTCTTCACTGGCCATGTATGCTAAAATAGCGGTAAGGATGGCATTGTTTCTTACATCATCGAATACAATTTTATCATACGTGTCGCGATTGGTGTGCCAGGTATAATTACCATAAGACCAGCCGAGTGAACTCAGTGAAAATGCGGGTGCTCCTGCTGCAAGGAAAGAGGCATAATCAGATCCACCCCCACCCGGAGAACCCGGGAAATTAGTAGTGATATGCTGACGGATATCGCTCGGAACACGTGTAAGCCAACGACTGATGTATTCATAAGCGTTCAGAAAACCTTGTCCGGAAATATTGGCAACACGTCCGGTACCATTGTCTTGATTGAAGAGTGCTTGCATATTTTGTACAATCTCAGGATGATCTTCTACAAAAGCGCGAGATCCATTTAAACCTTGCTCTTCACTACCCCAATGTCCAACCAAAATCGTTCTCTTCGGATTGGGTAATATTTTTTTGAGGATACGCATGGCTTCCATCATGGTGAGTGTACCGGTACCATTATCTGTTGCACCTGTACCACCATCCCATGAATCAAAATGTGCTGAAAGGATTACATACTCATCCGGTTTTTCTGAACCTTTGATTTCTGCGATCGTATTGAAAGTAGGCTGAACACCTGTTTCTTTTGAATCAGCACGAACACTGATCTGTGGTTTGCTACCTGATTCCGTTAAACGAAATAACAAACTATAATCTTCCAGAGAAAGATCAATGGTGGGCGTTTTTTTAGTATTCGCACTAAAGATCTTGTTCACACCAAAACCTTGTGACCAATTAGACTGAATAACACCCAATGCACCCGCTTCTTCCAAAGCAACTGCCAGTGTACGAGCATTGTAACCGGATTTAGAGATTCTTCTTTGCCATGCTTGGGTTAACTCAGCACGGTTTTTCTTCATCTTCTCAATAGACTCTTTTGTTCCAAACTCTTCCCAGTTGTAATCAGGTCTACCGGTAGGTTGTGCCATAGAAACAAGTACAAATTTTCCTTTGACATTAGGTAACCATTGCTGAAAAGCGATGGAATCTGCTGCATCTGCGAGAACAATGGTTTCGCCCGTAACCGTCTTACCACCTGTGCTTGGACTCCAAGCCAATTGCATACCTTCTAATGATTTTACCCATGGTGAAATCATATCAACATGTGTAATACCACGATCCCATCCACGCCATTCACCCCATTTTTCATTCCTGGCCGGAATACCCCATGCGGTATATTTTGCAACAGCCCAATCATTGGCTTGCTTCATTTTTGGACTTCCCACCAAACGTGGTCCGATACCATCCATCAATTCGTGTGCAAGTTTCTCCAACTGAGAATTTTCTGTGGCTTCTTTTACAATAGCATCTACAATAGGGTCTTTGATTGCCTGCGTTTGTGCGGATCCTGGACGCTGGGCGTTAGAAATATTACCCAAGAGTAAAAGGGTAACGATAAAAAGCGAGGCTACATAACTGAAATGGCTTCGCTGCCTTAAGTTGATTTTGGTTTTCATTGACGGAAGTTAATAAAAGCATCCGCTAATCAATTATCATCCTACCATTATTAGATAAACGGATGAATGCGGAGCCGCATAAGTTGAACATGCCTCTAATTAAAACTATCCCTATTGTTGTATCCTTAAACCAATACCGGTAATATATGCAGAATTTTTACTATAATATTGGTTTTGCATGAAGTTGAGAAAATCGCTTAATGCCTGCTGAATCGCCTGCATATTTTTGGGACGTGCCTTTCGAATGTCTTCATGTGAAACCCTTACCGTTTTTGTATAGGCTACCAAGCTATCCCAGGTTACCGGTTTTGGAAAGCTGACAACACAACTGGTACTTTCCATTTTTTTATAGGGCCAATAATGCCAGCCGATATTATTTTTCTCCAGCAATTTTCTAAACGAAAGAATCCATGCATCATTATTTTCTCCTGTTTCGCCTACATAAATGGGGACATTGTATCGACTTCGAAAGTCTACATATTCCTGTATTACTTCTTGCGTGGTATCGGTCCAGTATTTATGAAAACTGTAGACCAATTTATCGTCAAAAGGTTTTGAGAAAATATGGAACTTCGAAGCCCATTGTGCGCCTTCCAAAAAAATAAGATGGTTTTTGTCTACTTCTCTGATCCCACCCACTATTTTTCGATACAGTGGTTCCAGTAAAGGATTCAATTGATCCTGATCAAAGAAATGAGCGATGGGTTCATTGAGCAAATCATAGCCAAGAATAATCGTTTCATTTTTATACCTGTTTGCGATGCGTTTCCAGATATTAATGGTTTGCGCTTGGCAACCACTGTCGGTATACAGAAAAGGATAACCATAACTATTGTCAATATTATCTCCCGTTTGACCACCCGGTGCTCCATGCATATCGAGCAATAGATAAAGCTGGTATTTTTTACACCAGTTTACTACCTGATCCATATAATAAAATCCGCGGGTACTATCATTTGCTCCTAAGTACGATTCATTGGTAAAGAGCCGATAATCGAATGGAAGACGAACACTATTGGATCCCATTTCTTTCAAGAGGCGGATATCCGCTTCGGTGATATAGCTATCCAGGTACTGTTTCCAAAAACGGGTATTGGCTGATGGACCGATGAGTTCAAGCAACACCTGCTCAATCATCCAGGGTGCGTTAACTTTGTCGAATTTGAACATATAGCCTTCAGGCAATAACCAATTCCCAAGATTGGTTCCTTTCATGAGGAAAGGTTTTCCTTCGGGAGTATAAATTTGTTGACCCTTTGTATGAACAAATTTTTGTTGTGCCCCTACCAATACAGGCATCAGTAAAAAGAAATAGATCAGTAGCTTTTTCATGATAGTCATCAAATTACTACAATTTGAGGGTATTGGAAAAATGATTACGGATAACTTTCAATCGGCTAATGATGGGTCTTTCTTCTTTATATAATTGCTTCTGAACTATGGATGTAATGACAGTAGTTTGTAAACACAAGAAAGCCCATAGAATCAAGTTCTATGGGCTCTAATTTGATGTTAAGTCCTACTACGCTAAAGCTTCGTAGGACAAGTAGCGGGATACCAACGATGCTGTTGTTACAAGTCGGGAGTTGAATCCCGACGATCTTGTCGGCACCGAGATATCAGCTTCGCTGATCGTCTCGGCCCGAGACCTTGGGTTATGGGCAAAAAAAAGAGCCTTCAATGAAGACTCCGTATCGTAGCGGGATCGGGAGTTGAACCCGAGACCTTTGGGTTATGAATCCAACGCTCTAACCACCTGAGCTACCCCGCCATTTGTAAATTTTCATTTACGGGGTGCAAATATAGGGGTTCAAGCTTAGTATGCCAACAATTTGGCGATTCGTTCTTTAACGGTTTGGGCATTGGGTAACATAGCAGCTTCCAATACCAGATTGATGGGCACCGCAGGTAAATTCAATGATCCCATTACCTCTACCCTCGCATCCAAAAAGTGATAACAATGATTGGTAATACGTAATGCCAATGCTTCTGCAAAAGAGTTATTTTGCTGTTCCTCACTCAAAACCAACACTTTTCCATGTTTTTTGACCTGATTAAAGATCATTTCTTCGTCTAAAGGATATAGGGTCCGTAAATCAACGATTTCAACTTGTCCGGGTAAATGAGCTGCTGCTGCTTTTGCCCAATACACCCCCATTCCATAGGTGATCACACAAACGGTTTCCCCTTTTTTCACACGTGCAGTATCAGCAGCTAGTACAATATTGGCTTTACCCAATGGCAACAGATAATCCTTCGAAGGTTCTACCATCTTCGCATCTTCCGTTCCGGGCACTTTGCTCCAATATAATCCCTTGTGCTCCAGTATGACTACCGGATTGGGGTCATGAAATGCAGCTTTGAGCAAGCCTTTCATATCTGCAGTATTGGACGGGTACACTACTTTAATACCCTTGATGGTCAACAAAGTACTTTCAACGCTTCCGCTATGATAAGGTCCGCCCCCACCATAAGCACCTGTGGGTACGCGTAATACCATCCCTACCGGGAATTTTCCATTGGAGAGATAGCAGGACTTCGATAATTCTGTTACGAGTTGATTAAACCCGGGATAGATATAATCTGCAAACTGCACTTCTACCATGGGTTTGATACCGAGTGCAGAAAGACCTGCGGTTGAACCTACAATATAGGCTTCCTGAATAGCCGTATTAAACACACGGTGTTCTCCAAACTTTTCACCCAATGTTGCCGCTTCTCTGAATACACCACCCAAACGAGCTCCAACATCCTGACCATATAAAATAGCTTCCGGATGTTCTTCCATTAGTTCTTCAATGGCATGCAGTGCAGCATCTACCATCAATACTTTCTCCCCATTCTTTGGACTACGTTGACCTTTTTCTTCTGTTACCGGCGTGGGTGCAAAAACATGTGCTGTTACTGAACGTGGATCAGGATCAGGTGCTGCTTGCGCACGCTGAAAATCTGCCAGTACTTTTTCTTCTGCCTGCTTTTCAATATCTGTGATGACATGTTCAGCGATTCCTACATCGGTAAGTAATAATCTTAATTTAGGAAGTGGATCATACAATCCATGCTTCAATAAGTCTTCTCTACTTCTATAAAACTCTCTTCGAACGCCACTGGTGTGATGCCCCAACAAGGGCACTTTAGCATGTACCAATGCAGGTTTTCTCTCCGCACGTGTATAGGCGATGGCTTCTGACATGGTTTCATAACTGCGAATAAAATCGCTACCATCACATTGCCATCTTCTCAATCCTTTAAAACCTTGTGCATAATCATACGCATTCATGGCTCTTACTTCTTCAGCAGAAGCACTGATGCTCCATTGATTATCCTGCACCAAATAAATAATGGGTAATTGTTTAAGCGCTGCAAATTGTAAAGCTTCACTCACTTCTCCCTCAGTAACACTCCCATCTCCTAATGAACATAGGACAATGGGTAATTGTCCATCAACTCTGCGCAACTTATCACTCTGTATTCTTTCCAGATATTGTATACCCTGTGCCAATCCAGTAGTAGGAATGGTTTGCATACCGGTGGCACTACTTTGATGGATGATAGATGGACGATTGTCATCTCTACTGCTGGGGTGACAGTAATACGATCGTCCACCGGAAAAAGGGTCTTCTTTTTTTGCTAACAATTGCAATATCAACTCATAAGGCTGAAACCCGATGGATAACATGATACTATCATCCCTGTAATAAGGACTTACCCAATCGCAAGGCAACAATTGCATACCGGTTGCCAGTTGAATGGCTTCATGTCCACGAGAAGTCGAATGTACATATTTACAGATCTGTCTATTCGCATCATAGGTATCACACATGGACTTTGCAGTGACCATGAGTTGATATGCTTTCAGTAATAATTCCGGAGTTAACATGAATAAGACGATCTTCTTTTCCTAATGATTATTTGATCTCGAGTTCAAACATTTTTTCTTCTTTTAGATAGCCTTCCAATACATCTCCAACTACACATTCACCTACACCCGAAGGCGTTCCTGTAAAAATCAGATCCCCAATATTGAGTGAAAAATATTGAGAAACATGTGCTATGATGTAATCACAAGAAAAGATCATATCAGCGGTATTACCATTTTGAACCAGTTCCTTATTTTTCTTCATGGAAAACTGAATAGGTGAGCGCATGAATTCAGGCTGAATAGGCATCCATTTTCCTACAACTGCGGATTGATCCCAAGCTTTTGCTTTTTCCCAAGGCAATCCTTTCTTTTTAAGTTCTGCCTGAATATCTCTAGCGGTAAAATCAATTCCTACCGTAATGGCATCATAATATTTCGATGCCTGATGCTCTTGAACATATTTACCATTCTTAGAAACCCTGAGCACCAATTCTGCTTCGTAGTGAAGCTCATTGGTAAATTCAGGATAATAAAAAGGGGCATTGGGTTGAAGCAATGCAGATTTGGGCTTCATGAAAATAACGGGCTCCTCTGGAACTGCATTTCCCAATTCCTTAGCATGATCTGCATAATTCCTGCCCACACAAAAAAATTTCATACGTGTAAGTTTATCATGTTAACCAGACATCTTTTCACATCTGTTCCTGAAAAGGAAAGATGTTTTTCACGGGATTATGGTAATGATAATGTCTTATTAAGATATAATAACGTCTAAAACAGACTAATATTATAAGAAATTGAGGTTATTTACCTGGCTCATCGTTTTCTCCAACCCAATGGTAGCAAATGACTCTATAATCTCAATAGATTTCTCAATCTTAGACTGGATAATTTTTTGTTCATCCGGCAACCACTTTCCCAGTACAAACTCAACCTGACGACCTTTGGGGAACTGATTACCAATACCAAAACGAAGTTTGGGGTATTGGTCCGTACCCAATGTCAGTTGAATATCTTTTAATCCATTATGCCCTGCATCAGAGCCCGAACCTCGTAACCTTAATTTGCTCAATGGTAAAGCCAAATCATCAACAATGGTGAGCGTGCGACTGATATCAACCCCTTCTTTATCCATCCAGTATTTCATCGCTTTTCCACTCAGGTTCATATAAGTAGTGGGTTTGATACAAATAAATACACGTCCCTTCCATTTCACTTCAGCAACTTCTGCTAAACGATCTAGTTTGAAAAATGCGCCATGCTTTAACACAAATGCACTCACCACATCAAACCCAATGTTATGACGAGTATGCTTGTATTCATCTCCAATATTACCTAGCCCGACGATTAAAAATTTATTCATAGAGGGGCAAAAATAAAAAAGAGTTTTCTCAGTAGATGACTTAATTTTCATGGGCGTAATTGATGAATTGAGACATGTACATTCCCCAGAGAATCAGAAACATATTAGATTTTGGTATTCACGCCACTTTAGACCCCATTGAATTAAAGAAAACAAGGGTTTTGAATCTTTGTGTTTTGTTGGGAATGCTTCATAATTTGGTTTTTATACCTATTAATCTGTATGAAGGACATTTCTGGAACGTTGGATTACTGCTATTGAATTTTACGGGTGGATTGATCTTTTTACTCATCAACTTTTATTCATATATTCAAACAGCTCGTATTATCTTAAATCTATTATCCACTGCGAGTATTTGTTTAAGTGCAATTAAGTTTCAAAATGGGAATGAATACTTCTTAATTACAAATCTGGTAATCATCAATATTATTTTTAAAAAACCATTACTTATCAGTATTCTTTCCGGAATCACTATTTTTTGTTTTATTTTTATACGAATCACTGATACTAGTGTCTGGATGTACGAAGCTTTCCCTAAAAACAGGATAAGCATTAATATGACCACCTCTTTGATTCTGGCTTTTCTTGGGCTTCTTTATTATCGATATGAACAAATTTTTTACGAGAAGGAATTACAAGACAGTCAACTTAAGCTGGAGAAAAAAAATGCAGAACTAGAAGAGTTGAATACCACCAAAGAGAAACTCTTTTCCATCATCGCCCATGACCTACGTTCTCCTATTGCACAACTACGCAATACATTGGACTTAGTGAACAGGAAACTATTAACCCCGGAAGAATTTAATAAGCTTACTGAACATGTTTCCATACAAGTAAAACAATTACAAGGTGGACTTGACAATTTGTTGAAATGGAGTAATAGTCAGCTTGAAGGTATTGAGGCGAAACCGGAAAAAGTTGATTTCAAATATCTGATGGGTCTGGTATTATCCATGATGGAAGCTGAGCTTGAAAACAAAGAGATCAAGGTGAATGTACAATCTGAAGGGGGGCCGATTTGGGCAGATCCTGATCATTTACAACTGGTTTTGAGGAATCTACTTTCCAATGCTATCAAATACAGTTATAAAAATCACTCCATTGATATTCATCATTATACCCGTAACCATGAAGTAATGATTTCGATAGCAGATCAGGGAGATGGAATGGATAAGTTGCTCGGTGAACATGTATTCTCTTCTGCCAATATTATTTCAAAGAGAGGAACATTGAACGAAAAAGGAACAGGACTGGGTTTAAAACTCTGCAAAGAATTTGTTGAAAAGAATAGAGGGAGAATTTGGGTAGAAGAAAATCAACCCAAGGGCACCATTTTCTTTGTTTCATTTCCTGCTACGATATAAAAGAGAGGATGTCTCAAGAGAAAATAAGCAGCTTGGGGTTTGTTGGATAGCTTATGGTTCATGGCTTATAGTCCATGGACCATAGATTATGGACTAGGTAAAAGAAAGAGGCTGCATCAAACTTTTGACACAGCCTCTTATTTTCATAAGTATGTTAAACTTATTTTTTCTTCTCTTCTTTTGCAGCAGTTGCTTCCTCTTGTTTCAGCTGACGAGTCATAACTACTGAAGCGATTGGAATACGTGGAGAGTTCAAAATTTCCATATTATCTGCTTTTACATCTTCAACGCGGACGTTACCATTCAGTTCGAGATTGGTAATGTCTACTGAAATGTTTTCTTTCAGATCTTTAGGGAAAGCTTTTACTTTCAACGCTTTCATTTTCGTAACCAGCTTACCACCTTCTTTCACACCTACAGAAGCACCTGTAAATTTGAGTGGCAGTGTAGCAACTACTTTTTTGTCATCAACTAACTCTAATAAATCAACATGGATCAGTGAGTCTTCTACTTTATCAAACTGAAGATCTTTCAGAATGCATTTGTAGGTTTTACCATCCACTTTAACCTCGGCCAGTTGAAATTCACTTGTGTAAACCAAAGGCTTGAAAGCCTTTGCAGGAGCAAAGAAATTGATCTCCTGTGCACCCCCGTAAATTACACCTGGCACGTTTTCCTGAGAGCGAATCTGGCGGGCGGCTTTTTTGCCATGTTCGGTCCTCAGTTGTCCTTCGATTGTAATTGTTTTCATGTGTTTATTTTTTGTTTATTTTTTGCCACATGGAATTCGCCAATTATGATTACTGGTTTTATCAGTATTTATTATGGCTCATTTCATGTTTAAAATTTTGGACGGCAAAGGTAGGGAAAATCTGACGATTTTTGGCTACAAGTTTCACGCTTCAAGCTACAAGGAGATAAAGACTATTAATATAGCTGTAAATAATTGATTTACAGCTATATTAATAACCTTGTAGCTTGAAGCGTAAAGCTTGCAGCTTTTTCAGCCTCTCCCTTTCAATTGAGAGTGAATGAAAAGGCTGGTGATGCTTTTATTTTCATAGGCATTGCGGATGGCAATGGCGAAAAGGTCTGCAACGGAAATCACTTTGATCTTGGGAGAATCCTTTTTTAAAGGAATGGTATCACATACGACCAACTCCTCCAACACACTATCCTCAATGTTTTCGTAGGCTTTACCGCTGAGTACGGGGTGAGTGATCAGTGCACGTACACTTCTGGCGCCCTTTTCTTTTAATAATCCTGCAGCCTTAGCGAGGGTACCCCCGGTATCACAGATATCATCTACCAATACAATATCACGATCTGTTACATCGCCGATCACAACCATGCTGGCAATTTCATTGGCACGTTTACGATGTTTATCACAAATCACCATTTCTGCGTTGAAGTAACTCGCAATTTCTCTCACACGGTTGGTACTTCCTACATCGGGAGCCGCAAATGTGAGGTTTTGCAATTTCAGTTGCTCGATATATGGAATGAAAATGGCTGAACTATCTAGATGATCCACCGGCACATCAAAAAACGCCTGAATTTGAGCGGCGTGGAGATCCATGGTTATCACCCTGTCCGCTCCGGCTGCTTCCAATAAAGTTGCTATAAGTTTGGAGCCAATTGCGACCCTGGGTTTATCCTTTCGGTCTTGGCGGGCAAAACCATAATAAGGTATTACCGCAATGATTTTATAAGCACTGGCACGCTTGGCAGCATCGATCATCAAGAGTAATTCCATCAGGTTATCGGTGGGTGCATAAGTGCTTTGAACAAGGAAAACATAATCGCCGCGAATACTTTCCAGAAAGATGGGCTGAAATTCACCGTCACTGAATTTCTGAATATTGATTTTTCCGATGGGGGCGCCGAAACGCTGTGCTATTTTTTCTGCCAGCACTTGAGATCCTGTACCGGAGAAAATCTTGACAGATGGATTCATAATTGCAGGAATGAGCGGCGAAGATAGAGATTAGGTTCACAAATTTTCATTTGAAATTTTCAATTTTTTTACAATGCAAAAAAATACCATCAAAGATTGGGCTACCGATGACCAACCACGTCAGAAACTGCTTCATAAAGGAGCTGAAAACCTCAGTGATTCTGAATTATTAGCCATTCTTATCAACAATGGCATACCCGGGAAATCGGCATTAGAGCTTGCGAAAGACCTGCTGCGTCAATGTAACCATGATCTGAATACCATGGGTAGACTTTCTGTTCAATCGCTTTGTAAGCTGAAGATTAAAGGATTAGGACAGGCAAAAGCCATTCATATTACTGCCGCACTTGAACTGGGTTTGCGCAGACATTTGAGTCATGTAAAGAAAGAAGTGATCAAAAGTAGCAGAGATATTGCTGATTACCTGAGGGCAAAATTGGGTCACAAATCCAAAGAAGTATTTGGTGTACTTTTTTTGAACCGCAGCAATAAAGTAATCGCATTCGAACACATGAGTGAAGGTGGCATCACCGGCACTGTAGTTGATATCCGTGTCATCTTAAAAAAAGCATTGCTGCATGAGTCGGTATCGATGGTGATATGTCACAATCATCCCAGCGGCAACTTGGATCCCAGTACCGCAGATGAACTCATCACCAAAAAAATCAAGGAAGCGAGTTTGTTACTCGATATCAGATTATTGGATCATATCATTGTAAGTAATGAAGGACATTACAGCTTTGCAGATCATGGCAAACTCTGAATCCTTCTTCAGGCCTGCGCTGTTGGGCCACCAAAATTCATGGGAATTTCGATGTGCTCCAAATCCTGAATAGAACCATTAGCGGCTTCAAAACGAGCGATATTTTCTTCTAACGCTTTCATGAAACGCTTGGCATGCATGGGTGTAAAGATGATGCGTGATTTTACGCGGCTCTTTGGAGTGCCGGGCATTACGTTTACAAAATCTATCACAAACTCGGCATTACTATGTGTGATGATGGCAAGATTCGCATATTCACCTTCCGCCATTTCTTCACTGATCTCAATATTCAACTGATTGGGTTGCTGTTCCATTGTAATGATTTAAGGGAGCAAAAATAAGCTATTAATGTTGTGTACTTTATAAAAAGGAGAAGGCCGGTAAAACTACCGGCCATTCTCATGTGCATGATAAACTATAAAAACTGAAAACGAGTGAAAAGTTTAATAACTGGTAATGAATTTAGCGTTTTTTTTCCTTTCCTAAAAAATTATAGCCTTTTTATTCAATTTTTTTTATCCGGTATCTATCCCTCTCCGAGAAACGAACAGCTATTGATTCATTAAAAGTTTAAACATTAAAAAAATCAACATGTATCAATAAAGAATTTACATACCAGCTTTTAAATACTTTTGCGCCATGTTAGTATTAGATGGTAAAATAGCTGCCGCCGCAGTCAAGGAATCCCTCAAAATCAAAACCGCTCAATTGGCGGCTGAAGGAAAAAGAAAACCACATTTGGCAGCCATTTTAGTGGGTAATAACGGAGCCAGTGAAACCTATGTGGCCAGTAAAGTAAAAAACTGTGAAGAAACCGGCTTTGCATCGACCCTCATCAGACTAGCAGATACGATTGATGAAGCTTCCTTATTATCAACCATACACGAACTCAATACCAACCCTTCTATTGATGGCATTTTGGTTCAGTTACCATTGCCCAAACAAATCAGTGAGCAAAAAGTCATTGAAGCCATTGATCCTTTAAAAGATGTAGATGGTTTTCATCCCATCAATGTCGGAAAACTGGTTCAGGGTCTTTCTACCTTCATACCGGCTACTCCCTACGGCATCATGTTGATGCTGGAACATTATCAAATTGAAACAAAAGGAAAACATGCGATCGTAATAGGCCGAAGCAATATTGTAGGCAGACCAATGAGTATTCTTTTAAGTAGCAATCTCAAACAAGGCAACTGTACCGTTACGATTTGTCATTCACATACCCCGAACCTGAAAGAACTTTGTCTGCAAGCTGATATTATCGTTGCGGCTTTAGGCAGACCCGGATTTGTGACTGCAGATATGGTAAAACCCGGTGCAGTAATCATTGATGTAGGCATCACCCGCGTAGACGACAGTACCGCCAAGAAAGGATTTCGGATCAAAGGAGATGTTGCTTATGAAGAAGTAGCTGCCAAGGCATCTGCTATTACCCCGGTTCCGGGAGGAGTAGGATTGATGACCATTGCAGGATTGTTGAAGAATACGATGCAGGCTTACGAGCAGAGAGCCCATAGTCTATAGTCCATAGACCATGGTCCATGGACTATGGTCAAAAAATAAACATATCACCAATAAAGAAACACATATCAACTCTTTACCCGTCATGGAAGCTTTCTACACCCTCCAAGGTGAAGGTTTTCATCAGGGTCGTGCAGCTTACTTTATTCGTTTGGGTGGTTGTGATGTGGGTTGTGTGTGGTGTGATGTAAAAGATAGTTGGGATGCTTCCAAACATCCGCTGCAATCGGTTACCGATATTGTAACAGAAGCCAAAAAATATCCCGGTAAACTCGCTGTTATCACCGGAGGTGAGCCACTGATGCACAATTTGCATGAACTCACCCATGCATTAAAAGCTGCAGGATTCGAAACCAATATTGAAACATCCGGCTCCTCACCATTGAGCGGAGATTGGGATTGGATATGTCTATCACCCAAAAAGTTCAAAGCACCTTTGCCTGAGATCATACCATTAGCGCATGAATTGAAAGTGGTGATTTTTAATAAACATGATTTTGAATGGGCAGAAACCTATGCTGCACAAGTAAACCCTAACTGCAAACTATACCTGCAACCGGAATGGGATAAAGCAGAAAAAGTATTACCCCTGATCATCGATTATATCAAAGCACATCCTCAATGGGAATTGAGTTTACAAACACATAAATACATCAACGTTCCCTGATTGTTGGAATTTTAACAAGATACACTTCCCTTTTTTCCGAACTTTCAGCAGTGAAAAAATCGATCCTCTTTTTAAGTTGTATAGTATTAGTTACTGGTCTATACGCGCAAACGTATGATGCAGATAAAGTAAAGCCCAAAGCATTGGCACGCTATGAAAATGCCATTCAATTATTAAAAGACGGGCTTACACGAGAGGCAGTTCCCGTTTTGTTAGAGTGCATCAATATTGATTCTAATTTTTTAGATGCATACTTATCATTGGCAGGAGCATTCGGTGAACTAAAACAATACCAACGCTCAGTAAATCTATATGAGAAAGTACAAATAAAAGACCCTGTATACTTTTCCATCTATACACTCCCCTATTCCATCAACCTTGCCGGATTGGGAAGATTTGAAGAGGCATTGAAAGCAGTGAATATTTTCTTATCGATTCCGAATATCAGTGAACGTGGACAAAAAAGCGCTGCATATCGTAAACAATCGTATCAGTTTGCGATTGATTATGCATCCAAACATCCGGTAACCGATTACCAGTTTGCACCAATCAATCTCGGAGATAGTGTCAATGGCCCGCGTTCTGAATATTATCCATCGGTTACGGTCACAGATAGTTTATTGGTATTCACCAGAAGAACCGGTGATCAACGTGAAGACTTTATGCAGAGCACCATCACCAACAAAAAATTTGGTAAAGCACAACTCATAGATGGTGATATCAATCTAGAACCCAGAAAAGGTGCTATCACTGTTTCGCAGGATGGAGAATGGTTATTGTTTGCGGGTGATTTCTCCGGAAGAGGTTTGGGCTGGTATGATATTTATCTCTCTCAATACACACCACAAGGCTGGAGCGAACCTGAAAACTTGGGTCCAACCATCAATACTGAATTTTGGGAGAGCTCTCCTTCTATCAGTCCCGATAAACGGGTGCTCTATTTCAGTAGTAACCGTCCGGGTGGTTATGGCGGAAGAGATTTATACATGTCCATCAGACAACCCAATGGCAAGTGGGGTAAAGCCATCAATATGGGACCTACTATCAACTCTACAGGTGATGAATTTTCACCTTTCATTCATGCAGACAATCAAACATTATTTTATACTTCGGATGGACTACCCGGTTATGGCAACTCAGATCTTTTTGTATTGCGCAAAAATGAAAAAGGAGAATGGGGGAATCCGGAAAATCTTGGCTACCCCATCAACACCATTGAAAATGAAGGTAGTCTTGCGGTTTCAGCAGATGGACTCACAGCATACTATGCAAGTGACAGAAGTGATAGCAGGGGTAATCTTGATCTGTATGCATTTCAGTTAAGACCAAATATCAGACCCAATAGAACTTTGTATGTAAAAGGAAAAGTAACAGATGTCAATACCCAAAAAGGAGTACCGGCTACTGTTGAATTAACAGACAACAATAATGATGTGGTATTGATGCGTGTACAGACTGATGAGCTGGGTGAATATTTTATTACACTTCCTACCGGAAAAGATTACACATTTACAGTGAATCGAAAAGGTTATTTGTTTTATAGTGAATTGTATGCATTGAGTAAAAAAGAAGCCGATAGTGTATATAAAAAAGATATTGCGCTGAAACCGGTGAAACTGAATGAGAGCTTTGTATTTAATAATATCTTGTTTGCATCCAATAGTTATGCATTACCGGAGAATGGTTTGGCAGAGCTGGCACAATTGACACAGGTCTTGAATGATAATCCAACATTGAAAGTAGAGATCAGTGGTCATACAGATAATATCGGTAATACAAAAGATAACCTGACACTTTCTACCAACCGTGCAAAATCTATTGTTGATTATTTGGTGAGTAAAGGAATTAACTTAGAAAGATTATCATTCAAAGGTTATGGCGATACACAACCGGTTGCAGACAATACTACCGAAGAAGGCAGGGCTAAAAACAGAAGAACGAGCTTTACCATTACTGGTTTGTAAAAGCAGCTCTTACATTTTCCGGAATCACTTTATTCATCATTTCAACATACTCTTTTCCGGAAATAGGATAACCTTTAGTAGGTTTCTTTGGAATTCTACTTTCGGGTCTGATAGAGGAAGCAATAGACACATACCTGATTCCATGTGAGAAACTTTCTATGGCTAAAATCGCACCGGGTAACCCCGTAAACCCATGTTTAGATACCGGATAAGGAATTTGCGGTGTATACCATACCACTGCATTCAGATAATTATTCTTGGCAGGCATTGCCTTATAGCAAGTATATCCGAGAATTTTTATAGAATCCTGGTACATATCAAATTGTAATGCAGGGAAATTACGTTCCACTAAAAGTCTCTGATTATTTAATTCATGCCTTTGGATTTGATGATATTCTTTCTGTTGACTAAAATCAGTATAGGTATTATTATTTCGAAAATTTGCACCTAGCTTTTTCGCATTTCGATCTCTTGTGGATTCGAAAAAATTTACAAATGCTATATCACCTGTTACAATGATTTCAAAGTCTTTCAAGGGATGATATTTTTTAGGCTTTGTTAATAGGTTTACCTGAAGTGAATCTGTTAATGTCAGATACCCCGATTTATATTCAATCACAAATGGCTTTTCTATTCGCTGCGCATCCACACTTGTGTAGATCATTAAGAAAAATAACCAAGCAATAACCCTACGCATTCTAAAATTTTAGAATTTGAATTTAGTGACTAATTAGGTAATTCCCTATGTATAAATACCTGTTTTATCCATTATTTTTTTGCTGACATTGTCGGCATGATCACAGAAGAAAGTATTTATCAATTATCACTCACCCAAATACCGGATATCGGAAGCATTCTCACCAAACAACTGGTCGACTATTTCGGATCTGCTTCCGCTATTTTCAAAGCCAGAAAAAAAGAATTGGCTGCTGTGGAAGGAATTGGAGAAGTAAGAGCTGCACAGATCAAGAAATTTACAAATCATCTTAATTCCGAACAGGAGCTGAAAAAGATAGAGCAACATCAACTTAAATTAATTTTTTTGACAGATGAACAATATCCTCAACGATTGAAGAACTGTTCAGATCCACCACTGGTGCTTTTTTTCAAAGGAAATAAACCTTTGAATCCTTCCAGAATCATCAGCGTGATTGGTAGCAGAAATGCAACCGATTATGGCAGAATGGTTACCGAGCAATTGATCAAAGCATTACAACCTTATGATGTGATGATCGTAAGTGGGTTGGCACATGGTATTGATGCCATCGCACATCGAGCGGCATTACAGCAACAATTACCCACCATTGGTGTGATGGCACATGGATTCAAAACGATATATCCATATGTACATCGATCATTGGCAAAAGAAATGATCGATCAAGGTGGCTTACTCACAGAGTTTTGGTTTGATGCATTACCCGACAGACATCATTTTCCACAACGCAACAGAATCGTTGCCGGTATTTCAGATGCGACTGTTGTCATAGAGACTGCAGTGAAAGGTGGAAGTATGATCACAGCAGATCTGGCTTTTGAATATAACCGTGATGTTTTTGCAGTACCGGGACGTATTTATGATCAGCGTAGCAGTGGCTGCCTACAATTGATCGCTCAAAACAAAGCCACAGCTTTTACCAGTCCTGAACAAATTATCAGCGCATTGGGTTGGTTAGAATCCAAAAAGAAAAAAAGTCTACAAAAAAAATTATTCCCGGAACTTTCACGCGAAGAACAAATCATTGTATCAATACTCACCGAATATCATCAAATACATGTAGATGAGCTCTACCTCAAAACTAAACTCCCCAGCTCAGCCATGGCCTCAGCCATTCTCAATCTCGAATTACAGAATATTATTATTCAGTTGCCGGGGAAGAGGTACGAATTGAGTTCATAGTCGATAGTCCATAGTCCATGGTAGAACCTGTTTGACATTACCATGGACCATGGACTATGAACCATGGACCAAAATCATTTTTTGGAACCAATATTCCCATTGAACTATCTTTGCACATGGCAACAAGAAAATCTTCTCCCCGCAACAATGCTGCTGCATCCAGGTTATTTGGCGAAGGGCTTACCTTCGATGATGTTCTGTTGATGCCCGCTTACAGTGAAATCCTTCCCCGCGAAGTTGATATCCGTTCACAACTTACCAAAGCCATCACATTGAATGTTCCGATCCTATCCGCTGCGATGGATACCGTAACAGAAGCAGGTTTGGCCATTGCATTGGCACGTGAAGGCGGATTGGGCATTCTTCATAAAAACATGACGATTGAAAAGCAAGCTGAACAAGTGCGTAAGGTAAAACGGAGTGAAAGTGGTATGATCATTGACCCTGTTACCTTATTAGTAGATGCTACCATTGGCGATGCGTTGAAGTTGATGAAAGAAAATAAAATCGGCGGTATTCCTATCATCGATGGCGGACAAAAACTCGTGGGTATTCTTACCAACCGTGACCTTCGTTTTGAGACGGATAAAAAAAGAAAGGTGAAAGAAGTGATGACCAAAGAAAATCTCATCACCGCTCCTGAAGGTACTGATCTAAAAAAAGCAGAGAAGATCTTACGTCAATATAAAATTGAAAAACTCCCTGTTGTCAATAAACAAGGCAAGCTTATTGGATTGATTACTTACCGTGACATCATGCAACTAAGTAATTTCCCCAATGGTGTGAAAGATAACTTAGGTAGATTATTGGTAGGTGCTGCATTAGGTATTACTCGTGATCTGATGGATCGTGCTGCTGCCTTACAACAAGTTGGTGTAGATGTGGTAACGCTTGATAGTGCACATGGACATAGCAAAGGGGTGATTGAAGCATTGAAAGCGCTGAGAAAAAATTTCAAAAATTTACAGATCATAGCAGGTAATGTAGGCACAGCTGCAGGAGCCAAAGCTTTAGCAGATGCTGGTGCCGATGCAGTGAAAGTAGGTATTGGTCCGGGCTCTATTTGTACTACTCGTATTGTTGCCGGTGCAGGTGTTCCACAACTGACTGCCATTATGGAAGCCAGTCACGCTTTGAAAACAAAAGGTACTCCTATTATTGCCGATGGTGGTATTCGCTATACCGGTGATATGGTAAAAGCATTAGCAGCAGGTGCAAACTTGGTGATGATGGGTAGCGTTTTTGCAGGCGTACAGGAAAGTCCCGGAGACACCATCATCTATGAAGGACGTAAGTTCAAAGAATACAGAGGCATGGGAAGTTTAGGTGCTATGAGTCAGGGTAGCGGCGATCGTTATTTTCAGGATGTTGAAGATGATATTAAAAAGTTTGTACCGGAAGGCATTGAAGGTCGTGTGGCGTATAAAGGAAGTTTGAGTGAGATTATTTATCAATACGTAGGTGGATTAAGGGCCGGTATGGGTTATTGTGGGGCTAAAAATATCAAAGCTTTACAACAAGCCACTTTTGTAAAGATCACCAATGCAGGGATGAAAGAAAGCCATGCACATGATATTGATATTACAAAAGAGGCGCCGAATTATAGTAGGAAATAAAGTTGATCGCATTTGTCGAAAAGCTCCGGAACATTTCGGAGCTTTTTTATTTTTTATACCGAACTTGGGGCAATAAATATCTTTTGTGAAAACACCTTCTTTGTATCTCGTCATTTTATCAGGGTTATTATTATACTTGGCATGGCCTGCTTCTTCATTAATGCCATTGATATTCATTGCTTGGATACCATTATTGATGGTAGCAGATAGAAATATGACAGCTGCTCGTTTTTTTGGCTGGACATTTCTTACCACACTTATTTGGAATACCGGCACTACTTGGTGGATGTGGAACTCTACAGATGTTGGAACCATCGCTGCCATTATGTTCAATAGTATGTTAATGACTTTCCCATGGTGGGGTTATTACCATCTGAAGAAAAAAGGAAGACGTATTGGCTATATTTCTTTGATTAGTTTTTGGATGTGTTTCGAATACATACACCATAATTGGCAACTCAGCTGGCCCTGGTTATCATTAGGTAATGTATTTGCTATGTATCCTGATATTATTCAATGGTATGAGTTCACGGGTGTACAAGGTGGAACTTTATGGGTATTGATCGCTAATATTTTCTTGTATGAAACCATTGGTGCTTATCAACAGAAAACTGCATTCCAAAAAAAAATAGCCATCACGATAACTATTTTGATCCTCCCCGTATTGATCTCCCTTTTCATTAAACCTTCTTTACAAAAAGAAAAGATCAAACACAATTTGGTCATTGTTCAACCCAATGTAGATCCTTATGGAAAATTCAATGCAGGGTCTACTAGTGAACAAATCAGCTCTTTATTACAACTGACTGAACAAGCGATTGATAGTAATACCGCTTTGGTCATCTGGCCTGAAACAGCGATGAGTGCTGCAGAATGGCAAGACAATGTTTTATACAACAGCTACTATCAGCCTGTCTTTGAGTTTAGCAAAAAACATCCTTCCATCAGTATCGTTTCGGGAATTGAGACCTTTAAAAACTACGGGTACGAAAAACTAACAGCTACTGCAAGAGCAAGTGGTAGCGGCACTTATTATGATGCATTCAATGCGGCAGTGCATATCAGCAATGGACAACCTATTGCATTTTATAATAAAAGTAAATTGGTACCGGGTGTAGAATCATTACCTACCTTTTTAAATTTCATGGCGCCTGTTTTTGAACAGTTCGGAGGTACTATCGGAGGGTATGGTAGATCTGAAAGTGCCACTGCATTTACAACAGCACAAAATCCGTATAGCAGTGCTCCCATTATTTGCTATGAAAGTGTGTATGGAGAATATGTAGGTGAATATGTGAAACAAGGTGCCAATATTCTTACCATTATGACCAATGATGGCTGGTGGGGAAATACACCCGGACACCGTCAGCATTTACATTATGCCAAACTCCGTGCTATTGAAACAAGAAAATGGGTAGCCAGAAGTGCGAACACCGGAATCTCTGCGGTCATAAATCCACTTGGTGAAATTAAAGTCAGTGAACCATGGAATCAAAAAACGACAATTAAATACTCAGTACCGGTAGTAAGTGGAGAAACTTTTTATGTTCGGTGGGGAGATTATCTATACAAATTGACTTCGGTAATTAGTGTATTATTGATCTTATGGAAATTCACGGATAAACTTCGAAAAAAATAACCAAATGCATAAACATTGTACTTGGTCTGACGGCACCATTCACTATCAGGTAGTGGGAACAGGTATTCCTGTTGTATTGCTACATGGATTTGGTGAAGACAGCAGCATCTGGGATGCATCAATAGCTCACTTACAGAAAATCTGTACACTCATTATTCCTGATTTACCCGGCACCGGGTTATCGGAATGGAAAAGCGCCCAACACATCTCACTTCAACAAAACCCTATTGACCATTCACCTCCGAAAGGAGTCCTCCGGACATTCACCATTCACAACCTAGCAGATGCTGTTAACTCCATGCTAGTAAACGAAAAAATCGATCAGTGTTTCATGCTTGGACATAGCATGGGCGGTTATATTACATTAGCGTATGCAGAAAAGTATCCGAAACAATTACTTGGTTTTGGCTTGATTCATTCTACGGCATTTGCTGATAGTGAAGAGAAGAAAAACAATCGCTTACGAGGTATTGAAATGATGGATAAGTATGGTGGCTTTGCTTTTTTAAAAAATACGATCCCCAATCTCTTTGGAACTAGTTTCAAAAAAAATCATCCCGAAATCATAGAAGCACTGATTGAAAAATCTGCATCTATTCCTACTTCCAGTTTACAGGCCTATTATTACGCTATGATGGAAAGACCTGACCGAACAGCTGTTTTACAAGGCAACCCCTTACCTGTTTTGTTCGTTCTCGGAACGGAAGATGTAGCGGCTCCCTTAAACGATGTATTGCAGCAAACGCATCTTCCACTAAACTCGTATATTCATATACTGGATGGAATTGGTCACATGGGCATGTTAGAATCAACAGAAAGGATCCATCAATATATCGATGCGTTTATACATCAATCCTAATATTTTTTATGAAGAAATCATTCTTCATAATGTTTCTTCTTCTATGCACATTGCCCGCACTATCCAGACATGTGGCGGGTGGAGAATTGTTCTATGAATACCTGGGTTCGGGTAATGCACCCAACACCAGTAATTATAAGATCACCTTACGTCTTTTCAGGGAATGTTCTTCTCCTGGACCTCGTTTAGAAAATGAAAGAGTGAACGTAGGAATTTATCAGAACGATATTCTGTATACCGACCTTTCCTTGCCTATGATTGGTTCTGTTAATGAGCTTAGACTCAGAACAGATTTATTTCCCTGTTTAGTAGGTGATCCGGTAGTGTGTTATGAAGTGGCGATCTATTCCAATGTAATTGCTTTACCCACTAATCAAAGTGGGTATCTTCTTTCCAGAACAGGTTGTTGCAGAATCGATCGCATCTCTAATCTGGCAATACCGGTGAGTGTCGGCAGTAACTATATCACAAAAATACCCGGTACTGCTTCACTTCCGGATGGACAACATAACAGCAGTCCTCAATTTCGTGTAAGAGATACTGCATTGGTTTGCACAGAAAAAAAATTCATCTTAGATTTTGGTGCTACAGATACGGATGGTGATAAATTGACGTATTCTTTTTGTGATGGATTTGCCGGAAATAGTGGCAGCAATAATGCCCCCATCCCACAAAGTCTCACACTAAATCCGTTGAGTTATGCTTTCCCTTATAATGGCGGTCAACCATTGGGCGATAAGGTAACCATTGATCCTGAAACAGGTATCATTTCAGGTATCGCACCGCCGGGGGGACAATACGTGGTGAGTGTTTGTATTACCGAATGGCGAAATGGGAAACCCATTACAGAACATCGAAAAGATTTTATTTTAAAAGTAGATGATTGTGATTTGATAGAAGCCGATCTCCCACCGAGAATTGTAAAATGTGATGACAATACCGTGAAGTTCGAAAACGGTTCTACCTCATCAGCTATCACATCCTATTTATGGGATTTTGGTGTGCCCGGTAGTCCAAATAATTCCTCTACTTCCGCAACTCCTGTTTTCACTTATGCTGATACTGGAAAATACATAGCACGTTTAACCGTGAGAGGTCCGGAAGGATGTGAAGGCAAAGACAGTACCGAAGTATTGGTGTATCCCGGATTCAAAGCCGACTTCAACAGCAGCGGATTTTGCGCACAATTGCCTTATCAGTTTACAGATGCGAGTTTTGCGAAGTATGGTGTGATCAATAACTGGAAATGGAATTTCGGAGTAGATACCACATTGGCAGACACGTCAAGAATGGCCAATCCGCAATACAAATATGCAGGAAGTTTGCTGGCATCAGTAAAATTGATCGTTGAAAGCAGTAAGGGCTGTGTAGATAGTATCAGAAAATCAATCACCATTCGCGACAAACCCATCATTCAACTCCCTTTTAGAGATACGGTTATTTGCAGTGTTGACAGTTTATTGATTCCTGTATCTGGTACCGGTAATTTCAGTTGGGTACCTAATACAAATATTCTTGGAATCAATACCAATCGACCGATTGTGTTTCCCAAAGACACTACACGGTATATTGTTACCATGTCTGAAAATGGTTGTACCAATACAGATACAGTAACCGTGAATGTAGTGGACTATATCACCGTACAAGCCGGACCGGATACTACCATCTGCCTAACCGATCTGATCACACTTCGCACAAATACCATTGCAAGTTCATTTGCTTGGTCACCTTCATTAACACTCAACAATCCTACTGTTAAAAATCCTGTCGCCAGGCCAACAGCAAACACAACGTATACGGTCATTGGTAATTTAGGCAGTTGTCAAGCAACAGACCAAATCACAGTAAGGGTAGCACCTTATCCGCAAGCAAATATTACAACACGTGATACCATTATATGCTATGGAAGTCGTGTACAACTAAATGCAACCTATACAGGAACAGATTTTCGGTGGTTACCCACCAATGCATTGTTGAATACAAACAGTTTGAATCCATTAGCAGGACCAACTCGAACTATGATTTATACACTTGTTGTGAGAGATACTTTATCCGGTTGTCCAAAGTCTGTGCGCGACTCTATCTTAATACAGGTTATTCCCAATATTATTGTGAACGCTGGAAGAGATACCATGATTGTACCTGATCAATTACTAGCTTTAGAAGCAACAGCATCCAGTGGTACTCAGTTTAATTGGACACCTTCTCTCGGTTTGAATAATACCATGATTCATAACCCCCTTGTACAATTGGGAAATGATGTCGACTCTATCTTGTATCGTGTTCGGGTAACAGATGCCGGCGGTTGTTATGGAGAAGATGATATACTCGTGAAAGTATTAAAAAGTCAACCTGATATTTTGGTGCCTAGTGGATTCACACCCAATGGAGATGGTAAAAATGATATCTTAAAACCCATACCGGTAGGTATTACTGAGCTTCAATATTTCAGGGTTTACAATCGGTGGGGACAATTGTTATTTAGTACCAGTCAACAAGGTATTGGATGGGATGGTAGGTATAATGGCATTTCACAAGGTTCGGGGACTTATGTGTTTATGACACAGGGAAAAGACATTTATGGAAAAACGGTATTTCGTAAAGGCACAGCTGTATTAATTCGGTAAATACAGCCATATTTTCAGGCAACTAATCTCCCTATCTGATTGTCAGATAAAAGAATTTCCTGTTATTTGACAAAATAAGCAGCAATTCATACCTAATTTAACTCTTAGGGATGTTGTAAACCCTTTAAAAACGATACAGACTGCATTTCCGGATAGCGTGGTATGTAATTTCACAAAACTGGAAGAAAGGCGTTTTGGTTCTCAAGCATGAAAAAAGCGATACTGACTATATTGTTATTAGTTTCCCTGATCACGACTTATGCGGGGCATATTGCAGGCGGGGAAATGTATTATGAATATATTGGTCCGGGCACTACTGCTGCCAATACTTCTAGATATCGAATTACCTTACGTTTATTTAGAGATTTTTATGCCTCGGGTACCAGTGCTCCTTTACCAGGCAGTGTTATGTTGCTCATTTACAATAATACTACCCCTGCATCTCTTTATGGGTCTCAAGTAACTGCTCCTCAAATCAGTCAACAAGATTTAGCCCTTACAGATATAAATCCTTGTATCAATGGGAATGTAACAGTCAGATATCTTCTTGCCAACTACTCGGTTTTGGTTGATTTACCGAATACAGCAAGCGGATATGTCGTTATGTACCAAACTTGTTGCAGGAGTGTAGATATAAATAATATCCAAAAAGTACAGGTCACCCCTCAAACGTTGGGAGAAGGTGCAACTTATACCTGTAATATACCGGGAACAGGTGTGTTACCTTTAGGTGTTAACTCCAGTCCCGTTTTTGCACTAAAAGACACTACATTAGTCTGTCAAAATTCTCCTTTCATTCTTGATTTCAGTGCTACTGATCCCGATCAAGGTGATTCTTTGTCTTATAGTCTTTGTGCTGCATTCGACAGAGGTAATACTGCAAGTGCATTAGATCCAAATTACTCTTCCCCACCTTTTAATCCTGTTGGATATGTATCAGGGTTTTCCGGAACCAATCCGCTTGGAACCAATGCAACCATTGATCCTGTAACAGGTATTATTTCCGGCTTAGCGCCAGCAAGTGGTTATTATGTAATAAATGTTTGCATTACTGAATGGAGAAATGGAGTAGCTATATCACAACACAGAAAAGATTTTACACTTAGGGTATCTGATTGCTCACTAACTGGTGCTAGCCTAAAACCTACATATATTACTTGTAATGGGTTTACTATGAATTTCAAAAATGAGTCTCCCAGCCCTAATATCATTGGATATCTTTGGGATTTTGGGGAAAGAGGTGTTCCTAATCCAACTTCAATTGCACCAACTCCTACACATACTTATTCTGATACAGGCACTTTTGTTTTAAAGCTAAAAGTGAATAATGACAAAGGATGTGAAGATTCAACAACTGCTCAAGTACGTGTATATCCTGGCTTTGTTCCCGATTTTAATGTACAAGGTACTTGCTATCTCAATAATTTTAATTTTACTGATGCTACTACTACAGCTTATGGGGTAGTGAATAGCTGGCGATGGGATCTTGGTGATCTTACTACTGCAGCCGATACATCCAGAAGAAAAGATACCATTTGGAAATATGCGACTCCACAAACGGTTCAGGTGAAATTGGTGACCACTAATAGTAAAGGCTGTATAGACTCTATCACAAAACCCATTATTATACGCGATAAACCTCTTGTCAATCTTGCATTTCGAGATACATTGATATGCAGTATTGATACCCTTACTTTACAAAGCACCATTGGAAGCGGTACAGTTGCATGGACAACAGACAGACCTGCTAGTTTAGCCCGCATGTTGAATATTAATACACCCAACCCCATTGTATATCCGGTTGATACCACTCGCTATTTTATCACAATCAATGATAATGGTTGTATCAATACGGATACCGTCACAGTAAACGTATTAGACTTTATTGATGTTGAACTCGGACTGGATACCAGCATCTGTCGTACAGATCAATTTACCTTAAGTCCGGTCAGTGATGCATTGAGTTATCAATGGACTACATCTACGGGAGTTACTATACCCGGTAATACAAAATATCCTTTGGTACAGCCATTGGTGAGTACCATGTATTATGTGACTGCTAATTTGGGTTATTGTCAGGATAGAGATTCTGTATTTGCAAATGTGGCCCCTTATCCGCAAGCAATCGTACGAAGTGATACTACGATTTGTTTTGGTGATCGTGTGCAATTGGCCGGAGTCGTAGTGGGTGCCGGTTTTAACTGGTCACCCTCTTCTTCATTGATCAATGCCAATACATTGTTTCCCATTGCCGGTCCATCCAAAACCACACAATATATTCTTACAGCAATTGATACACTAGGTTGTAATAAACCTGTTCGAGATACTGTAACCATATTTGTCACTCAACCGCTTACTGCTTATGCAGGTAAAGATACTTTTGTGGTTGCAGGAAGACCCGTACAACTATTGGCAGAAGGGGGGAATAATTATCTATGGACGCCCACTACGGGATTGGATAATCCTACCAGCGCTTCTCCAACGGTAATACTGCCTGAAACCATCGATTCCATACGTTATATCGTTCGTGCGATTGGTGCCGGTGGTTGTTATGATGAAGATGATGTGATTGTCCGTGTCTTTAAAACAGGTCCCAACCTTTTTGTACCCTCGGCTTTTACACCCAATGGAGATGGGAAAAATGATATCGTCAGACCCGTAGGTGTAGGTATCGCTACATTACAATACTTCAGAGTTTATAACCGCTGGGGACAATTGGTATTCTCTACGAGTCAAACAGGAAAAGGTTGGGATGGTATTTTTAACGGTACTCCTCAACCATCAGGAACCTATGTATTTGAAGCAGTGGGCACCGATCAATCGGGTAACCGTGTTTATAAGAAGGGAACGATTGTGTTGATTAGGTGATAGTTCATTGCGCATAGCTAGTAGGTCATAGCGTATGGCAAATGGATCATGGCGAATAGCTTATGGAAGAAACTGTTTATTCATTTTTGCCATACGCTATGACCTATTAGCTATCTGCTACCTTAACTTTGCACAATGAAAAAAATCATACTCATTACTGGTGCTACATCCGGTTTTGGAAAAGCCATTACTTATACTTTTGCTGCTGCTGGATGGAACTGTATCATCACAGGCAGAAGAAAAGAAAGATTAGATACCATTGCAACAGATTTACAAACCAAATATGCCATTCAAATTTTATCTCTAGTTTTTGATGTGCAAGACAGAAAAACAGTGGCAGATACACTTAGTAATCTGCCGGAAGAATGGCAAGCGATAGATGTTTTGGTGAATAATGCCGGATTGGCACTGGGAAGAGACAGTTTTGAAAATGCCAACCTAGATGATTGGGATACGATGATGGATACGAATGTGAAAGGATTAATGTACGTTACCAAAGCCATTATACCTTTTATGATCAGTAGAAAGAAGGGGCATATCATCAATATTGGTTCCACTGCCGGTAAAGAAGTATACAAAGATGGTAATGCTTACTGTGCTAGTAAACATGCTGTTGATGCTATCAGCAAAGCAATGCGTATTGACCTGCTCCCCCATCATATCAAAGTAACTACTATTCATCCAGGTGCAGCTGAAACTGAATTCTCGATTGTAAGATTCAAAGGAGATACATCCAAGGCAGATGCGGTATATAATGGATACCATGCATTACAAGCAGAAGATATTGCGAATATCACATATTACACGGCCACTCTACCTGAACATGTATGCATCAATGATTTGGTTGTCACCTGCACATCTCAGGCCAATTCATTTTATTTGCAGAAAGACTAATTAACTTGTCCGCCTGGGCGGATGCAATTTGAAAATTTGAAAATGAAATACTCGCTTTCCTCATTTTCAAATTCTCAAATTTTCAAATTTTGACGTACACTCCATCATTATTTCCTCAACCACTGCTGCTGCAGGTTTGATTTCATGGATGAGTGCGCTTACTTGTCCGATTTCTAATTCGCCCTCTTCCATATCACCTTCAAACATTCCTTTTTTCGCCCTCGCTCTTCCTAAGATTTGTTTCAGCTCTTCTTCTGAAGCGCCGCGCAATTCAGCCGCTTTGATTTCTTCTGCGAATTTATTTTTTAAGAGTCGAACAGGTACTACTTTTTTCATCGCCAACTGTGTATCACCTTCACCCGCGTTAATAATTGCTTCTTTAAAAGCTAAGTGAGATGAAGCTTCCGGTGTACATACAAACCTACTTCCTACTTGAACGCCATCGGCTCCCAATACCATTGCTGCGAGCATTTGTGTGCCGGTAGCAATGCCTCCCGCAGCTATTACCGGAATATTAACAGCTGCACGTACGGCTGGTATCAAAACCATGGTTGTTGTTTCCTCTCGACCGTTATGCCCACCTGCTTCAAATCCTTCTGCTACAACAGCATCACAACCTGCTTCCTCGGCTTTCTTAGCAAACTTACTGCTACTCACTACATGCGCTACCTTGATCCCGCGCTCTTTCAAAAAGCCTGTCCATGTTTTAGGATTTCCCGCACTGGTAAAAACAATCGGTACTTTTTCGTCTATAATAATATCCATCAACTGATTAATATCCGGATACAACAAAGGCACATTCACTCCAAAGGGTTGATCTGTTGCTGCTTTACATTTTCGGATATGTTCGCGCAATACATCCGGATACATACTCCCCGCACCCAATAAACCAAGCCCACCCGCATTACTCACCGCACTCGCCAACCTCCACCCACTCGCCCATATCATGCCTGCTTGGATGAGGGGGTAGCGGGTGGCAAATAAAGAAGAGATGCGATTGTTAGTCCATAGTCCATGGTCCATAGTCGATGGTTATTTTAGTGATTTTTCAAATTTCGTAATCATCTTACAGAGTATTTCATATTCAGTATATGCTTTCTCAAAAATAATAGTATTAATATACGCTTTCTTCTTAGCAATAAACAGGCAGGCAACAACTTCAACTGCGGATCTTAAAGCATACCGCAAAAATCTAGTAAACTCAGCATTACTTTGTCCAGTTGATCCTTCAGCAATATTTAAAACAACTGAATCAGCCGCTCGTCGGATTTGATTGGACAGATTGTATATTTCATAATGAGGAAAAGAAATTACAATCTCTTGTACTAGCAGTGAAAGATCAAGAGACTTATTCCAAACTTGTAATGTTTCAAACTTAAAAGCCATAAACCGAAAATATCGGTTCTAAACATTCAAAAAACAGGTATTAATACTCCGTATAGTTACGCTCTCCAAGGTAACAACCATGGTCTATGGACCATAGACTATCGACTATTATCCAAAATCTATCTCCGTATTATCTCCAATATTCAAACTCCTGCTCAACCCTTTCACAGATGCATCACTGCCGATGAGTGAATTGTCGAGGACTACTTCATAGAGACTGGTGTAAGATCCGATGATACTATCTCTTACAATAGAATGTTTAATAGTGGTGTTGGCTCCAATGGCTACATGTGGACCAATAATGGAGTTAGCGATATCACAACCCGGCGCAATACTGACAGGAGGAATGATGATGGTATCTTTGAAATCGTGTCCATCTACAATATTACCTCCGAACTTTTTCAATAGGGTAGCATTGCTTTCTAATAAAGTTTCTTTCTTACCGCAATCAAACCAGTTCTTTACTTTGAATGACTGAAACTTTGCACCACGCTTGATCATACAATCCAGTGCATCTGTCAGATTGTATTCTCCATAAGTTTTAATGTCCTGTGTAAATAGATGATGCAAACATTCAAAAAGAAAATGGGTTTCCTTGATTTTGTATAAACCTACCAATGCCATATTGCTTTTTGGAATGGCTGGCTTTTCTACGACTTGTTCAATAAAACCATCATCACCAATAGAAGCTACTCCAAAATTTCTGGGGTCATCTACTTTTTTGATACCCAACATACTATATGGACTATTCACCACTTCCCTTACATCATACTCACAAATGGTATCGCCCAGCGCCACAAACACTTCATCCTGACCTACAATATTTCTGGTCAACTCAATAGCATGTCCTGTACCTTGGCGTTCATTCTGAAAAACGAAATGAGCAGTCATATCAGGATAGGTCTGCTTTACATAGTCTTGAATTTTTTCACCCAGATAACCCACAATAAAAATAAACTCATTGATACCGGCTTCTCTGAGTTGATCAACGATATAACTGAGAATGGTTTTTCCGGCAATAGGAATCAAGGCCTTGGGTTGCGTATAAGTATGCGGTCTGAGTTTAGTACCTGCACCCGCTACTGGTATGATTGCTTTCATGGGAGATTTTTTTTGACGAGTCCATTCGCACCATGCTTACAACAGCTCCACCCGGAAGCAGTTTTACTCATCAAGAGGTCGAAAATAGGAAAATCTGGTCATTGAGCAAGTGGTGTGGATATTTGGCTGAGGCCAAAGCTGCGAGCTTCGAGCTACTAGCTTCGAGCAAATAAAGGATGTAACATTATAATAATTACTTATTGCATATTCTTACATTAATGAATTACTAGAAGCTAGAAGCTAGCAGCTCGTAGCTCATAGCTTCTTATATTTGCACTAAATACTTCATCATGCAAAGAGATACCCTCGTATTCGATCTCATTAAACAGGAATTAGAACGTCAACGTCGTGGCATTGAGCTGATTGCGTCAGAGAATTTTACCAGCTTACAGGTGATGCAGGCCATGGGTAATGTAATGACCAACAAGTATGCCGAGGGGTATCCTGGTAGAAGATATTATGGTGGTTGTGAAATTGTGGATCAGACAGAACAATTAGCCATTGATAGACTTAAACAAATATTCAATATTGAATATGCCAATGTTCAACCCCACAGTGGCGCCCAAGCCAATGCTGCATTGATGCTGGCGATACTGCAGCCGGGTGATAAAATTTTAGGACTAGACCTAAGCATGGGCGGACACCTTACGCATGGTTCAGCTGTTAACTTCAGCGGTAAATTATATGAGCCTCATTTTTATGGTGTAAAAAGAGAAGATGGATTGGTAGATTATGAAATGCTGGAAGAAAAAGCAAGAACCGTGCGACCCAAACTCATCATTTGTGGTGCCAGTGCTTATAGCAGAGATTGGGATTATGCTCGTATACGTAAGGTAGCTGATGAGGTAGGTGCATTTGTGCTAGCCGACATCGCTCACCCAGCAGGATTAATCGCCAAAGGCTTATTGTCTGATCCTTTTGATCATTGTCACTTTGTAACCTCTACTACTCATAAAACACTACGTGGACCAAGAGGTGGTGTGATCATGATGAGAAGAGATACTGAGAACCCATTTGGTCTGAAGGATGTAAAAGGAAATTTACGGATGATGAGTAATCTCATTGATATGGCTGTATTTCCTGGAACACAGGGTGGGCCATTGGAACATGTAATTGCTGCAAAAGCAATAGCGTTTGGAGAAATTTTGACAGATGAATTTTTAGTTTATCAACAACAAGTACAAAAGAATGCACAAGCTATGGCAAAAGCTTTTGTTGATAGAGGGTATCAAATCATCAGTGGCGGCACAGACAACCATTTGATGCTTATTGATCTGAGGAACAAAAACATCAGTGGTAAAAAAGCAGAACAGGTATTGGGGCATGCAGATATCACTGCCAATAAAAATATGGTTCCATATGATGATAAAAGCGCCTTTGTTACTTCGGGTATTCGATTTGGAGTAGCAGCTATTACCACACGTGGTATGATTGAGAAGGATATGGAATTTGTTGTCAATTCAATTGATCAGGCTTTGATGAGTGCTGATGATGAATCAAAACTGAAAGATATCAAAAAGCAAGTGAATGATTTTATGTCTCAGTTCTCTTTGTATCCTGAAATGCAATAAGCAAGATTCAAGAATGAAGAGACAAGTAACAAGTCTTAAAAGAATTTTTCGCTAAAAGAAATATTATGATACAACGTGTACAATCATTATGGCTACTGGCTGCATCCATTTGCGGATTCGCTACTTTGAAAATGCCTTTTTATGTAGGTAGCGTTGGCGCTACTGCTGCAGAAGAGTTTACTGCTATGAGCCATTTATTGATACTCATACTCACTATCGCAGCTGCAATAGTTGCTTTGGTATCTATATTCTTGTACAATAACAGACCACTGCAGCTCAAAATTGCATTAGCCGGGATGGCTGTGAGCATCTTAAATATTGTGTTGTATTTTGTATTTACCAAAAAGTATGATACCGGTGCTATTGCTTTGAGTGCTGTGTTCATCTTTGCCATTCCTATCTTCTTTATCATGGCGATCATTGGCATCAATAAAGATGAGAAGCTGGTAAAGAGTGTAGATCGACTTAGATAGAAAAATATAATAAAGCCACAGATTCATCAGCCTAGGCTGATGAATCTGTGGCTTTATTATTTATAAGAATTTTGCCGTATTACTTTCTTTTAGTTTTTTGATCCCTTCAGGAATACCTGCATAAACTACTTGTCCACCGCCATCACCTGCCTCGGGTCCCATATCAATGAGCCAATCCGCAGATTTAATCACATCTGTATTGTGTTCAATCACAATCAATGAGTGACCTTGCTCTATCAATGCTTGAAATGAAGCCAGTAGTTTTTTGATGTCATGAAAATGAAGTCCGGTAGTGGGTTCATCAAAGATGAATAACATATGACCTACACCTTTCCCTTTACCCAAAAAACTCGCCAACTTTACACGCTGTGCCTCTCCGCCACTTAATGTGTCACTGCTTTGTCCGAGTTTGATATAGCCCAATCCTACATCCTGTAAAGGCTGTATGGCTGTTTTGATATTTTTTTCTTCGGTAAAAAATTCAATTGCATCATCTACACTCATATCTAGTATATCAAAAATATTTTTCCCTTTATACTGTACTTCGAGTACTTCCTCTTTGAATCGTTTGCCATTACAAACATCGCAAGTAAGGTGTACATCAGCAAGGAATTGCATTTCTACAATTTGTTCGCCTTCTCCTTTACAAGCATCACATCTTCCTCCATCTACGTTGAAAGAGAAATGCTTAGCCTGAAATCCACGCATCTTTGATAATGGCTGTTTCGCATACAAATCACGTATGGTATCATAGGCTTTGATATAGGTAATGGGATTACTTCTCGATGATTTACCAATCGGGTTTTGGTCTACCAATTCTATCTGTGAGATATAATCGGTGTCGCCACTGATCTTATTATGCAGCCCTACTTTCTCTGCAGGCTCTCCTTTCATTTTTTTCAAGGCAGGATATAAGACTTGCTTTACCAATGTGGTTTTACCACTACCACTCACGCCACTTACTACACAAAGTGTATTCAATGGAAATGCAACTGTGATATTTTTAAGATTATTCTGTGCTGCACCTTCCACTATGATGGAACGATTCCACTTTCTTACTTTATCTGGCGCTTCGATTTTTAGTTTTCCGGTAAGGTATTTACCTGTTAGGCTTTCAGGATGATGCGTGATCATTTCGTAATTGCCTGCTGCTACCACTTCTCCCCCTAAATGAGAAGCCAGTGGTCCCATATCAATGATATGATCAGCTTCTCGCATCATCATTTCATCGTGTTCAACCACTACTACTGTATTACCTAGATCCCGTAACGATTTCAGCACACTGATCAATCTTTCCGTATCCCTAGAATGAAGTCCGATAGAAGGTTCATCTAAAATGTACAAGGAATTGGTAAGGTTACTTCCCAAGCTTCTGGTTAATTGAATACGTTGACTTTCTCCCCCACTGAGTGAATTGGCCAAACGATTCAAAGTGAGATAACCCAAACCTACATCCAATAAGGTTTGTAATCGTTGGTGAATTTCAATCAGGATTCTTTTTGCAATTTGCTGATCATGTTCAGAGAGTACCAATTCATTGAACCACTTTTTCAAATCACGAACCTGCCATTCACATAGTTCCCCAATATGTTTACCACCGACTTTAACATACAAAGCTTCTTTTCTCAATCGGTAGCCTTCACATGTAGTACAGGTAGTTCTTCCACGATAACGGCTCAACAATACCCTGAACTGTACTTTGTATAAATTCTGTTCAACATCTTTAAAGAAATCATCAATTCCATAAGCTCCGGCTATCCCTTTCCATAATTGCTGGTATTGTTCTTTGGTGAGTTCTGCAATAGGCTTGTGTATCGGGAATCCAATTTTAGAAGCGCCTTTAATAAACTGTTCTTTCCACCAACTCAACTTCTCACCCTTCCAAGGCGCTACTGCACCTTCGTATACACTGAGCCGTCTATCAGGAATGACCAAATCAGTGTCAATACCCAATACCTGACTGAATCCTTCACATACCGGACAAGCTCCGTACGGATTATTAAAAGAAAACAGATTGGGAACGGGTTCTTCAAATACGATACCATCCAGTTCAAAACGGTTACTGAAATGATGTAGACGATCACCATCTACTTCTACCATCATTTCTCCATCTCCTTCATAAAAAGCAGTATTGACTGAGTCTGACAAACGATGCAGGTCTTCTTCTTCAAAATCTTTTACCACCATTCGATCAATCAACACATATACCGCATGCTTACTAGACTTGGAAACCGGAATGGTCTTTTGTAAAGTCTTATCATCCATTTCAAGCAACTCTTCAATACGCAGTATTTGACCTTCTCCGGTCTTACTCCATATCCTTGAAAATCCTTTCTGCATGAGAATATTCAGCTCTTCCCGAGTATCTCTGTTGGCATGTTGTTTAAAGACTACCAATATCACAACCTTCGTTCCGTGAGGAAGGGTGTTTACAAAAGAAACAACATCCGAAACATCATCTTTTTTTACTTCTCTGCCACTGATGGGAGAAATGGTTTTTCCTGTACGCGCATACAATAAACGGAGGTAATCATAGATCTCTGTCATACTCCCCACCGTACTTCTAGGGGTTCTAGTAATAACTTTTTGTTCGATGGCGATGGCAGGGCAAAGTCCTTTTATATAATCCACATCCGGTTTTACCATCCTGGCCATGAACTGACGGGCATAAGCACTTAAACTTTCGGCATAGCGTCTTTGTCCCTCAGCAAACAAAGTATCAATGGTCAAAGAAGATTTACCGCTACCGGATACACCGGTCACTACAATGAGTTGATTACGAGGAAAAGCTACCGTAACATTCTTGAGGTTATGCATTCTGGCACCTTTCACCAGAATGGTATCAGTATTTTCCTTTTCGCTAAGTGCAGTTCCTGCTTGTTGTTTCGTCTTAGTAGCCATAAGTGCAGCAATTTAAACACAATAATGACCGGTAGGTTTAGAAAAGAGAAAGATTTAGTGAAATGGGGGCTTAAAAACAGATGTGAAAAATGTGAATAACCATTTCATTGAAAAACAATGTATCCACAAAAGAAACTGGTGTATGAAAGATGTATAATTTAACACAACCAATTTAAAATCAGGGTACGTATATCCTGATACAATGGTTTTTTATAATCCAATATCCTGTTTTTAAAACGTAGCCAAACGACCCAAACATGAAAACATTAGACCAAGTGTCTGATATTGATCTAATCCGTTCCTTTCAGGAGGGCGATGCCGGCTCCTTTGAGGTGTTGGTGAACCGATACAAAGACAGGATCTATTCATCGATTCTATTCTTTGTAAAAGACACTTATCTCGCCGAGGACCTCTTTCAGGACGTATTTATCAAGATCATTGACACGTTAAAAAACAGACGTTACACAGAAGAAGGGAAATTCCTGCCTTGGGCCCTGCGCATTGCACATAACCTGTGTGTGGACTATTTCCGTAAAGTAAAAAGAGCCCCTGCTATCAAGACCAGCGATAATCAGGATATTTTTGAAGTGATACAAATCACCGAAGAAGGACCTGATGCCAAGCTTATGCGCGCTCAAAGCCATGAACGGGTTCGCAGAATGCTGGATCTCCTACCGGAAGAACAGAGAGAAATCATTGTGCTGAGACATTATGCCAATTTAAGTTTCAAAGAGATCGCACAAATTACCAATTGCAGTATCAATACTGCGTTAGGACGTATGCGATATGGACTGATCAATCTTAGGAAAATGATGGTTGAAAAACAGATTGTTTTATAAGTCTTTGCTCAGAATTGTTACGATAAAAATAAAGCCCCGATCTAAAAAGTCGGGGCTTGTCAATTCTGTGAATATGGTTGTATTATTTCTTCTTATCAAAAGCCGCTTTCATAGCATCTAAATGATCTACAAACTTTTGTACATTCGGCACATACCCATATTTGATATCACTCAAGGGATTACCTTCTAAATCCAGAAACATATAAAGGGGTTGCGCATTGAAACCAAACTTGGTGATTTCATAATCCAGGTTTTTCTGTCCAACATTGGTGATCATGTTCCCATTCTTGTCTTTATAATGTTCACTTTCCGGTAACTCAATATTATATTCATCAACATACAAACTAATTAAAACAAAATTCTCTTTGATTCTTTTGAGTACGGCCGGATCTTTCCAGACCTGCTCCTCCATTTTTCTACAGTTGGCACAGGTATGTCCTGTGAAGTCAAGCATCACCGGCTTATTCAAGGCTTTTGCAGCAGCCATTCCTTCTTCCAAATCAAAATATGCAACCAACCCAAAAGGCACTTTTAGCTTATCGGCATATTTCATCGGAGGTTTTGCTGCATTGGTATCGTTTGTAGATACCATAACAGTATTATTACCGATTTTGTATTTCAGGTCATCCAAATTAAATTCTTGTGTGGTAGATGGCGGAATGAACCCACTCAATAATTTCAAAGGAGCTCCCCATAAACCCGGTATCATGTATACCGTAAAACTAAATGCGGCGATAGCAAAGAATAAACGGGGTACACTGATAAATTTCAGCTCACTATCATGAGAAAATTTCAGTTTTCCGATCAGGTATAAGCCCATCAATCCAAAAATTACGATCCATAAAACTAAGAAAACATCCCTATTCAATAATCCCCAATGATAGGTCAGATCTACATTCGATAAGAATTTCAAAGCTAATGCCAATTCAATAAAACCAAAAGTTACTTTCACAGCATTCAACCAGCCACCGCTCTTTGGCAAAGACTGTAACATAGACGGGAAAAAGGCAAATAAAGAAAACGGAATGGCCAATCCGAGACCAAATCCCATCATCCCAATAATAGGCGCAATACTTACGCCCTGTGTACTGGTTTGTCCGAGTAAAGTTCCTACCAATGGACCCGTACAAGAAAAAGAAACAATGACTAGGGTTAGTGCCATGAAGAAGATACCCAATAATCCACCTTTCCCAGCTTGCTGATCAGCTTTATTTGCCCAGCTATTGGGTAGTGTTAATTCAAAAGCCCCAAAGAAAGAAATGGCAAATACAATGAAAAATGCAAAGAACAGCAGATTGGAAACCGGATGTGTTGAGATCGTATACAAAATGGTATCTCCAAAAATCAAAGTTAGGATCAATGTTGGTACCGTATAAATCAATACAATACTGAATGAATACCATAAAGCATTGCGAATGCCTTCTGCTCTGCTTTTACTTCTTTTGAGGAAGAAGCTAACTGTAACCGGTATCAAAGGAAATACACAAGGTGTGATGATCGCCAGCAATCCTGTAACGAGGCAGATCAAGAAAATATTCCATAATGATTCGTCTCCGGCTGCGGTAGCATCACTTGCTGCTGTATCAGCAGATGGAATCGTAACAGATACCATTTCAGAACCACTTGGAAATTCATCGCCACGAATACCCAGCCAATCAAAGCTTCCTTTGATCTTAACTGTATCTTTTCCAATCTTTAAAAAATATTTGAAACCGGCACTGTCCGAATAAACCAATGAATTCTGTTCGGCACCTGCGGGTTTCACAGATTGATTTACACCAAAAGATTGAACTGAATCAATGATAAAACGACTGTTAGATTTTGTGGTATCCTGATTGAGTGCACTTACAAATACATCGTCTGCATTTTGTTTTTGAACACCGAATAACTGTAAGCCTTTACCTATGATTGTTTTCACCGTAACGATTGCAGTTGTATCTGAAGTTCGTACTGCTTGGAAAGAAAACTGCACAGGTGTATTGTCCTGTGCAGTAAGTATATTGGTAAAAGAAAATAGAGTAAGAAATAAAGTCGCTAATAAATACTTCATCTTATTGTAGCTTAATATCAAAAGATTTTTTGGTAGGAGGTAAACATTGGGCATCATCACAAACCATGTATTCGATGGTTCCGGTGACATTGGTTTTTACCTTTCCTTTTAATTTTACAGTTTGCACATATTGCGCTTTATTGGATAAGTAGAGCACATCTGTCTGAAAAATTTCATCATAAATCTTTTCTACTTTCCCGATTTCTTTAGCTGTACCTACCAATGAGATCAATGGATTGGGTTTCACCGTCATTTTAGTAGGAATAGGACCACCCTTACCGGTTTTCTGAGAGTAAATATGCCATTTACCTTGAATGGTAGCGGTCAATACCACGTCATAAGTGTCTGCTGATTTTTTCTTGGCTTCGAAAGTCCAGCTAACAGGATCTTTGATCTGAGCAGTGACTACCCCTGCAATCATTGTTAATATCAGTGTGTAAAATAGTTTTTTCATATGGTTGTGATAAAGACGTTTATAAATGAAAAACCTTACTGTTAATTCAATCCTAACAGTTCAAATACTTTTTTGCCATCCAGATTATTCAATGCAGTTGAAGTAGCCCTTTCAGGATGTGGCATCATTCCAAATACATTATTTCCTACATTTTTAATGCCCGCAATATTCCTTACCGCACCATTTGGATTGTGTGCGGCATCTATATTCCCGTTCTCATCACAGTAACGGAAAATTACTTGGTTATTAGCCTCCAGTTGATCCAGCGTAGCATCATCTGCAAAAAATCTTCCTTCACCATGTGCAATGGGAATTTTTAATGCTTCTCCATTACCGTTTTTAATGTATACGTTCTTACAGATGAATTGTTGATTGGCATTTTGAAGTAATACACCCGGTAATAATCCACTCTCACAAAGAATTTGAAATCCATTACACACCCCTAATACTTTTCCACCACGGTTTGCAAAATCAATCACGCTTTGCATCATGGGACTAAAACGAGCAATAGCACCACAACGTAGATAGTCGCCATAAGAAAATCCTCCCGGAAGAATGATACAATCATCAGTAGAAAACATACTTAGGTCTTTGTCTTTATGCCAAAGCATCACTACTTCTTTACCTAGGTCATGCTGTAATGAATCCTGCATATCCCTGTCACAATTTGATCCCGGGAAAACGACAACACCAAATTTCATGAAAGTTGATTTATGGATGACGGCACCTAAGTTCAAAGTAAAAAGACCTTAAACCAAGGCTCCTCTAAATTTCGCCCCAAAGGTACGTTCACACAAGTTAATACACCCCTAATTTTTCAACAGATACCAATTATTGAGCCCAATGATAATGACAGTCGCAATGAACAAAAGATTGGGGAAACTGAGATTTCTTGGATTGGAAAAGGCATTGGCTACAAAAGCACTGATGGGGATAAGGCATAATATACCGGATTCTAATCCACCCAATTCAAAAATGAATGGTACAGGCAGTAAAGTCAGCAGCATGACCATCATGACGCCCCAATTTTTCCTGATTTGAATGACCATGCGGTTGATACTTACCTGCCAAAAGAAGAGACCACAGAGCAATAATACCCCCAAACCGATCACTCCTCTTAGAAAAACAGCTCCGGATGCCCCTTGGGGAATACCCAGATAAAAATCAGGAACCATCGACTGAAACTCCGACAATCGATCAGTGAGAAAAAGTGCTGATAGAACGAAATAATAAGGCAGTGATATCCCCATCAATAAAATAAGCCATTCTGCCAATCTAAATGGTCTTACAACAGCAAGCGCAAACAAGACTACTCCTACCAATATGGCCATGGGGTGATAACACAATACGGCAAGTCCGGCAATCATCCCGGTATTAAATAGCAATGTTTTGGGATTGGAATGATTGTAAAGTCGACTGAGTTTAATGAAAATCCAGATCACCAAAGAGTTAGATACCAGTGCAGGTGAAATGGCACACCATTGCGGAATGACAGCAGTTAATAATACATAGGTCATCGCAGGGAGGTAATTGGAAGATTGGTACATCCTGAGTTCATTCAAAGCCAGATTCAATCGAATAGCCTGTACCAATACCAACCCATGATACAACAGCAATCTGATCACAGCAGGTAATGAAGCAATATAATGATCTAATATGAGGGAGATGAGTCCGTCGTTCGTTCCACTATTGGTATCAATGACCGGAGATTCGATCAAAAAATGAAAATGGATGCTGACGCTTAATACAATTAATAGGAAGATATTAATGAATGACTTATCTCTGAATAATCCGACCACAAGTAGAAATCAAAGGGTTAATAATCAATTTTCGCAAAACAGGTATAGCCTCTATACTGACAAGGAATGATGAGTTGTCTGGCCCCTACTTGCTTTGCATGTCTGGGCATAAAGTTATAACCTCTATCCAGATTTTTGAAAGTTGGGTTACGATTGATTTGTCCATTGGGTGCAATACTTTGATCAGACAGTATATTATCTCTTTTCTCCTGCACATTGAAAAGGAAGTGTAGACGGTCACCCGTATTGAGCATACCGAATCCTATAAAATTATCGGTATTATCATCATATTGAGATTTGCGGATCACATTACTCCATTCCATTTTACCGGTTTTGTCAAAAGATATGACGGTTACATTATCTGCATAATACCGTGTCATATTATTATTATTGAATGTATTGATGCGCCACCATGGATAAAAACCGAGTGGGCTATTCCAACTATAATAATCGAGCTGCGACCAATATGGAGATCCATATAAATAATCCCAGCGGCTTAATGTATTACCGCGCGTACTACTATAAGCTGATTCTGAAATCACAATAAAACCTCCATCTTTGCGAAGAATGATATTATTTAAGAAGAAGTCATTAAATGCTGTTTTGGTATTGCCGTCATTACGTACATCTGTTCTAAACTCATCAGAAAATGCAGTAGCAGTATTAAGCATTTCTTTTTGCGCATCCTTATCCCATAAATAATAATACAAACCATCAATATTTCCCCTTCGTTGCTTACTATAATAGGAGGTAACAATATAATGTCTGTTCAAGTTATCTGCTTTGATACGGATATCATCGAGATAAAATCCTTTGATCGATAAATCAGCAAACTGCACAAAATCAGCATTGGCTTTTTTGGTTACCAAAGTAACTTTATTGATATTGTCGTTCTGAGAAGTACCAGAAGCGCGAATACAAGCCATATCACCATCATTGTCTACAATAAACTCTGATAAAAAATCATTTCGTTGCGGCATTTCTACCCCTACCTTGCTTTTCTTGAGTAGATTCAGATCTTTATCAAACAATGATGTTGTCAGCACATGCATTTTATCATTCCTACTACTGATTTTGAAGACCATGATCTTTTGCTTGTCTTCGCTGAATAGTATGGTATATACATTCCTATTACTTGCATAGGCCATGTTATTCGTTGTATCCACCTGAATCGGGTCACCTATTCGTTTCCCTTTCGAGTCGAATTTCACTGCCATACAATAAAATACATTCTTGCGCTGGAACTGATAAAACATATAAGCAAAACCGGGATAAATCTGGAAATCGGCACTGATGGTACGATCCGGGAGAAAATCGAGTTTATTCTTTTCGATCATTTTCATACCATTATCAAAGACACACATAAAGCCCACATCCCGATAACTCTTATACACTAAAATATTTCCCTCTACTTTACCCAATACCTCAAAATTCATGACACGGGCATCTTCCCTGTCAGGCTCAGAGTAGGCAATTTGTTGAGCAACAAGAGAAGTGCCTGTCAGAAAAAGAAGACATATCAGGAAGAAGAGAAATTTTTTCATTTCCGAACCCGTTTTAAGTATTTCAAATGTAAGATATATGGCTAATACATGGCAAGTATCATCTGAATCTATTCAATGTATCCTTTTTTACATGAAACGGCCAACTGGTTCAATAGTTGCCTAATGGAGGGTGAAATAAATCTTAATTTCTTCTAAAGAATACTCTTTATCGTTACTTGAAATTTCCTATACATTTGTTAAAGATTCAGGCACAAATGCCGGACTCTACTTGGAGTGAGTAAGAATTTAAACAAGGTTACCTCTGCAGGACTCATCATTGCACTGGGTATCATCTACGGCGACATCGGTACTTCCCCTCTGTATGTACTGAATGAAATCATTCATGGAAAAGTCATTAGTGAAGCATTGATCTTAGGGTCATTATCCTGTGTGATTTGGACACTTACCCTACAGACCACGATCAAATACGTGATCCTGACCCTCAAGGCGGATAACAAAGGGGAAGGTGGTATTTTTAGTTTGTATGCATTGGTACGAAGAAGAAAAAAATGGCTGGTAGTGCCTGCCATGATCGGTGGCGCAGCATTATTAGCAGACGGGATCATCACTCCTCCCATCTCGATTACATCTGCGATTGAGGGTTTACGACAACTACCATCCCTAAGTCATATTCAAACCAGTACGATTGTTGGTATTGTTATCGCCATCATCAGTTTGATTTTCTTCATGCAACAGTTTGGTACCGCATCTATTGGTAAAATGTTTGGGCCCATTATGTTGGTTTGGTTTGGCATGCTGGCTATTTTGGGTGCGATTCATTTACTGGACGATATCGCTATTTTTAAGGCATTCAATCCATATTATGCTTTTGAATTATTGACCATGTATCCGAAAGGATTTTGGCTCTTAGGTGCAGTATTCCTTTGTACAACAGGTGCCGAAGCCTTGTACAGTGATTTAGGACATTGTGGAAAAGGGAATATTCGTATTTCCTGGATGTTTGTTAAATGCTGTCTGATATTGAACTATCTCGGACAAGGAGCATGGCTACTGGCCAATTATGAAGGTGGTCCTATCCCTGAAAATTTGATCGCAGGCGGTTTCAATCCGTTTATTGGCATTATGCCACAATGGTTCAAACTAGCCGGTATCATCATTGCAACAACTGCCGCTATTATTGCGAGCCAGGCTTTGATATCAGGTTCTTTTACATTGATCAGTGAAGCTATGCGTTTGAATTTGTGGCCAAAGATGAAGATCCATTATCCAACTGAAGAAAAAGGTCAATTGTATATTCCTGGCATCAGTCTTCTTTTGTACGTAGGTTGCGTAGCCATCGTTTTATACTTCCAGAAATCTGCCAACATGGGTGCTGCCTATGGTTTGGCGATTACGATGTGTATGATCAGTACATCGATCCTTTTTGCCAACTTCCTTGTGAGTAGAAGAGTACTACCTGTATGGATCTATCTCTATTTGATTGTTTATCTCGCCATTGAATTATCTTTCTTGGTAGCGAATTTGGAGAAATTCATGCATGGGGGTTATGTGACCTTAATCGTAGGCGGTGCATTGTTTGCTGTAATGTATATATGGTTCAGAAGCAGAAAGATTAAAAATAGGTACGTAGAATTTGTACGTATGGAACATTACATACCCATGATCCAGGAACTAAGTAATGATAAAACCATCCCTAAATACGCTACCCACTTGGTATACATGACCAGTGCTAATAATCCGAAAGAGATTGAACATAAAATCATGTATTCTATCCTGAATAAAAAACCAAAACGTGCAGATATCTATTGGTTTGTACATGTGGATGTATTAGACGATCCATATACCTGTGAATATTCTGTAGAGCATATCATCCCTAATGATATCATTCGTGTTGAATTCCGACTAGGATTCAGAATGGAGCAGCGCATTAATCTCATGTTCAGAAAAGTAGTGGAAGAACTGGTGAATAATAAAGAAGTGAATATCACCAGCCGATATGAAAGTTTGGAAAAAAATAATGTGGTAGGTGATTTTCAATTCATCGTATTGGAAAAATATTTGAGTCAGGACAATGAACTACCGTTCTTTGAGCGTATCGTCATGAAATTGTATTTCTGGCTGAAAGAGATCAGTTTGGGTGAAGAACGTGGTTTTGGACTTGACCCCAGTAATGTTACCATCGAAAAATTCCCGCTGATCGTTGCGCCGGTTTCTAAGTTGAATCTGAAGCGTGTATATTATGAAGGAAGCGATTTTGAATGAACCATATCACACCCCAAGAACTCAAACAAAAAATAGATGATGGTCATGTGTTCCTTCTCGATGTAAGAGAACAAATTGAACATCAGGAATTCAATATTGGCGGTACTTTGATACCCCTTGGAGATTTGTTGCTCCATATCAACGAAATACCTTCAGACCAACCTGTAATCGTTTACTGTAAAAAAGGAATCCGAAGCCAAATCGCCATCCAAAGACTCGAAGAAAAAACAGGACTTACTAATCTAATAAATCTAAAAGGCGGTATAGACGCCTGGAAAAAAGTTTTTGACTTTTGACTTTTCTCCAAAGGAGTCCTATGGACACTTTTGACTTACCCAACCTAATACTTCAAAATATCTCGAATAAAATTATGATACTCATAAAATGAAGGCAGGTTATTATGCCCACCACCTTCAATTCTGATGAGGGTAATTTTATGCGGATTAAACCGTTGCAGTTTCTCGCTATGATCAATAGGTATTAACCAGTCTTTGGTACCGTGTATGATATACGTATGGCAATTCACTTTTTGTATCCATTTATCAGTTCGCAAATGAAACCGAAGTACATACTTAATAGGAAGTATCGGCATAAATCGCTCTGCCACTTTTTTGAAACTGTAATAAGGTGCATCCAATATCAGATAACGAGGTGTATTATCTGATGCGATCTTCGCTGCAAAGCCGCTCCCCATACTTCTTCCATACACCAGGATATGATGTTGTTGATACTTTTCAGCCAGTTTTTCATAAACAAACTGCATATCACTCAACATATCTTTTTCAGTACGCTTACCAGTGCTCTTCCCAAAGCCACGATAGTCTACCAGTACCACATCATAATCATATCGGTAAAAATCTTTGGCATATTTAGCCCAGCCTTTGATACTGCGTGTATTCCCATGTAGATAAAGAATCAATCCCTTGGGCTCAGGTCTGTAGAAATGTAACCCATTGATACGAACGCCGGGTGCCGGATCAAAAAACAATTCCTCAAAAGGAATATCGTATTCAAACCTGAAATCATGTTTCAATTTCTCGGGCTTGAATATCAGTCGCTCTTGTACCAAATACGTAAGTACAGAAAGTAGTACAACAGCCAATGCAATATATAACAGCAGTTGACCCAAAACATTGTTTTGCTGTAAGTTCCGAAAAAAGAAGGATTTGATCTGTGATTTTTTGATCTTTGATTTCTTGATCTTTGAATAATGGTTCTCTTGCTTTAAATCAAGAAATCAAAGATCTCCGAAGGGAGTCCTTCGGACAAAAAATCAAAGATGAAAAAAATCCCTCGTTGGCTTAAGATCGTCCTCATCGTGTATGCCCTAATCGGGATTGCTTTTTATTCTTTTCAAAAGAAAATATTGTTCCAACCAGTGGTGGTGGCGAGAGATAGTGTGTATCAATTCGAACAACCGTATGAAGACGTTTGGATACCGGTAGATAAGAATAGTGAAACACATATGGTGCATTTTACTGTTCCCGATAGTTTACGAAAAGGAGTGGTACTCTATTTCCATGGCAACCGTGGCAATATCAGAAGGTATCGACGTTTTGTAGAAAAGTTCACTTCACATGGTTATGCCGTATGGATGCCCGACTATCCGGGTTTCGGAAAATCAACCGGAGATCTTACCGAGCAAGCCATTTATGATCAGGCTTTACAAGTATACAAGCGTGCCCGACAGTTCTATCAACCTGATCAGATCATTATTTATGGGAAATCTATGGGTACTGGTGCCGCCACCCAATTGGCTTCTGTAAGAGATTGTAAAAGATTGATACTGGAAACACCCTATAACAGCATGCGTTCATTGATCGGTATGTATTTATGGATGTATCCATTACAATCGATTTTAAAATACCAGTTCCCTTCCAATGAATTCATGAAAAAAGTAACAGCACCCGTTACCATTTTCCATGGAACAGAAGATGGTGTCATTCCCTACCGTAATGCCGCAAAACTCAAATCAGTCCTCAAACCCGGCGATGAATTCATCACCATCGAAAACGGCTCTCACAGAGATCTGAATACGTTTATTGAGATGAAGAGTAAGATGGATAGTTTGCTGCGCAGCAGATAGCATATGAGTTATGGCTTATAGTTCATGGGAGATAGCAAACAGTAAGAAGCAAATCCTACACTTCTTTCTTAGTTATAAATTAAATCAACGACTATAAGCCATGACCTATAAGCTATCAGCCAACACCGCCCCCCCCTTCCCCACTTTCAACTCATGCATCACCCCAACTTTCAACGGGTAATTTTCTCGGGTATGGCTAACGGGGAAATCGAAGCAGATGGGGTATGGGTATTTTTTGACGCGTTCATGAATCACTTCTGCAATGGTGGTGCCGAACGGGATCACTGTGTCTTTCATATCTGTAAATCCGCCAATGATCAATCCAGATAAGTTATTGAAGACCCCATTTCTTTCCAGCTGTATCATCATGCGATCAACATTGTAGATGTATTCACCAATATCTTCTATAAACAATATTTTCTTTTTAAAATCAAAAGCAGAGCGGCTTCCTGTCATATGCGCCAATAAAGAAAGATTACCACCTACCAATTCACCTGACGCATTACCCAATTGATTGAATGGATGTGCAGCAGTACGATACTTATAAGAACCCCCTTTCAGTATTTTCCTTAATGATTGAATGTATTCATTCGCAAACTCTCCATCATTGAAAGCAGCTGCCATGGGCGAATGCAAAGAAGCTGTTTTCAGTTGTGAATACAAATGAGCCTGCAGCAAAGTGATATCACTATAACCGATGATCCATTTGGGATTTTTTTTGAAAGCTTTAAAATCCAGTTGATCAATGATCCGGCTCATCCCATAACCACCTCTGCCACATAAAATCGCTTTGACTGTGGGATCATCAAGCATTAATTGTAAATCGTTTCTCCTTTCGTCATCAGTACCGGAAAAATAGTGGAATTGGTTGCCCAATGTTTTGCCTACCCGCACTTTATAACCCCATTCCTTTAATACCTTGATACAGGTTGCTGCTTTTTCAGCAGGCATATAACCCGAAGGACAAACAATTGCAATAGTATCGCCTTTACTGAGATTGGGTGGCACTTTGGTCATGGGTTTATTAAACTTGCTGTTATTTTTTTGGTTTTTGCTTATTACTTAATGCTATGGGTTCTTTCTTTCTTCCTGCATCTTTCAGCGCCTTATCAATCAGCATTTCAATTTGTCCATTCACACTACGAAACTCATCAGCCGCCCATCTTTCCAATGCAGCATATGCCTGTTCATCTAATCTTAATACAAATGATTTTTTACTCACAACTACCGAATTGATCTGTAAAGATACTAGTGATATAAACTACCTGTATTTAATACTGGCGAAGCCGCTTTATCACCACACAACACCACCATCAAGTTGCTTACCATGGCTGCTTTCTTTTCATCATCCAACTGAACAATTTCTTTTTCAGAAAGCATATCCAAAGCCATTTCCACCATTCCTACAGCTCCTTCTACGATTTTACTTCTGGCAGCTACAATGGCAGTGGCCTGTTGTCTTTGCAACATGGCGCCAGCTATTTCAGGTGCATAGGCCAAGTGACTAATCCTTGCTTCTGTAATAACAATACCTGCTTTGTCCAATCGCTCGTTGAGTTCTGCTTCCAATAATTCAAACACTTTTTCTCCACCGTCCCTTAAAGTAATATTGGCAAACTCATCCTCAATACTATCATATGGGTAACTAGATGCTAAATGACGAATGGCCGCTTCGCTCTGATTGGTCATATACTCATTAAAATTCACCACTTCAAAAACTGCTTTATAGGTATCTTGCACCTGCCATAAAATAACAGCAGCTATCTCTATCGGGTTACCCATTTTGTCGTTTACTTTCAGTTTTGCACTCTCCAGACTTTTTGACCGCAACGATACTTTCATTTTTACAAAAAGCGGATTTACAAATGAAAGCCCATTTTCTTTTAAGGTACCAACATACTTACCAAAGAAAGTAAGTGTAATACCATAATTAGGCTGAACAATGACCAGTCCTTTAAGAATAAAGGCAGCAGCCAGAAAACAGATAATCATTGCCACAATTAAACTTCCGTCCGGGGAATTATCGTTTGCCACATGTTTGATCAGTATATACAATCCAGCTACAAATAAAACAATTGATACAACAAGGGCGGTAAATCCGGGAACTCCTTTGTATATTCTTTCCATATTTTCAATTTGATATTAAAATGATATCAAAAATATATCTTTTTCTGAAATCACCAAATATTCGCCTAAAAATCCGGTACTGGGGCTTTAACAGTCATTCTGTATTTTTGCAGCCCGGATTGCCTATTTAGACCGGTTATAGAAGATATGAGCATGAATCAACCGAAAAGATACCTGATCACAGCAGCCCTTCCCTATGCGAATGGGCAAAAACATATTGGACACTTAGCAGGTGCTTATTTACCTGCGGATATCTATGTGCGTTATCTAAAAGCACAAAAAAGAGACGTCGTATTTGTATGTGGAAGTGATGAACATGGAACGGCCATCCCTATTCAAGCCACCAAGGAAGGAACAACTGCAAGAGCCATTATTGATAAGTACCACCCTTTGATGGAGCAGAATTTCAAAGACTTGGGTATTGCTTTTGATGTATACCATCGTACCAGTGATCCTTTACATCATGAGACAGCACAGGAATTCTTCACCACACTGAATAACAACGGTGATCTGGAGATCAAAGAATCAGAGCAATATTTTGATGAAGAAGCCAACAGCTTTTTAGCAGACCGATACATCAAAGGAACTTGCCCGAATTGTAGTTTCGATAGTGCTTATGGCGACCAATGTGAACGTTGTGGCAAAAGTTTGAGTCCCGATGAATTGATCAATCCTGTGAGCACACTCAGTGGAAAAGCACCGGTAAAAAAAACTACTAAGCATTGGTATCTACCGCTGAATCGTCATGAAGATTTTTTAAGAAAGTGGATATTGGAAGAACATGCCAATGACTGGCGTTCCAATGTACTCGGACAATGCAAAAGCTGGATCGATGGTGGATTACAGCCTCGTGCTGTAACACGTGATCTGGATTGGGGCGTAAAAGTGCCGGCTGCAGATGCTGAGGGGAAAGTATTGTATGTATGGTTTGATGCACCGATCGGATATATCAGTGCTACCAAACAATGGGCGATCAATACCGGAAAAGACTGGAAACCTTATTGGGAAGATAAAGACACCAAACTGGTTCATTTTATTGGCAAGGATAATATCGTATTCCATTGTATCATTTTCCCTGTAATGCTGAAACTACATGGTAATATTTTACCGGATAATGTTCCATCCAATGAGTTCATGAATCTGGAAGGAGATAAAATGAGTACCAGTAGAAACTGGAAACTCGACATGCAGGATTACATCAATGACTTTATAAATAAAGAAAATGGTGGTAGCCAAATGGCGGATGTACTCCGTTATTATCTTACTCAGATCGCACCCGAGACAAAAGACAGCGAATTCATGTGGAAAGGTTTCCAGGATGCCAATAATAGTGAACTGGTAAGCATCTTCGGCAATTTCGTGAACCGCACTTTTGTATTGATGCATAAACTCTGTAATGGAAAAGTGCCTGCGTTTCATCAGGATATTGCAGATGAGTTAGACCAACAGACCATTACCGAGATCAAGAACTGTGCAAATAAAGTAACCGCATTACTAGAAGAATATCGTTTCCGTGAAGCTTTATTTGAAGTTATCAATCTGGCACGTACCGGTAATCAATACATGCAGAAAAAAGAACCATGGATCGTAGCCAAATCATTGACAGAGAATCCGAATGCACAAAAAAGTATTGATAACTGCCTACATATTTGTTTACAGCTTACAGCGAATCTGGCCATTCTCATCCAGCCATTCCTTCCATTTACTGCAAAGAAAATGTGTCATATGATGAAAGTGGTTGAAAAAATGCTGGATTGGGAAAATGCAGGCACTATGAAATTGCTGAGTGTTGGTTATAGCCTCAGAGCACCTGAACTATTATTTAGAAAAATTGAAGACAGTGAAATTATGGAACAGATAGAGAAATTAAATGCCGCGAGTGTGAAAAAAGAAGGTGAAAAGGGAGAAGTGAAAAGTGAAACGACAGAAGCAAAAGAGATTACGGTGAAGCCAGAGATTGTGTTTGATGATTTTTCTAAGATTGATTTGAAAGTAGGGACGATTGTTGCTGCAGAGAAAGTGGAGAAAGCTGATAAACTATTGAAACTACAGGTAGACCTTGGTTTTGAAACAAGAACAATTGTATCAGGTATTGCCATGCATTTCAAACCGGAAGATATTGTTGGAAAGCAAGTAACTGTAGTAGTGAATTTAGCACCACGCAAAATGAGAGGTATTGAAAGCAATGGAATGATTCTGATGGCAGAAGATGCGAATGGAAAACTGCATTTCATTAATCCGGAAGAAAATATCAATCCGGGTAGTGGTGTAAGTTAAGACTTGTATCCACCTATTTTATAAGAAAAACGCTGTGTGATTTTAACTATCACACAGCGTTTATTTTTTAGCTATAACTCGCACATTCTTTCAATTCTCTTTCAGAGTATGCCAACTTATATTGTTTCAATACATCATCCGGTACTCCATTCCATTTATTCGGAACATTACCACGATAATCCAGATCTTTTACGCCGATCTCAGAAGTATAAAAACCGGTCAAGGTTAAATCACGCATCAGGTTAAAGAAAGATACGCCTTGTGCCATTTCAGGTTTTGCCTTTTCCGGATAAGCGATCTGATCTACCAATTGTATTCTTTGTGCAGCACTACAGTCTACAAAAGACTTTTCAAACTGTTTGAATGATTGGATATCCAACCAGCGTAACCCACCACGCATAGGTGTTTGATGAGAGGGCATATCTTTTACAATGAATTCCAAAAAATCAGGAACTTTTGCATCGGTCGCACTACCGCTCACATCGTCTTTGGGCACAATGATGTCAACTAAAATAGTAATGGTCGCCATTTCATGTTCGGTAAAGAATTTCTCTTCCTTTTCCAGCTTGGCGAGATACTTTTTTTCTTCGTCCATTCTGTCATCCAGACCAGCCGATGCAGTTGCATTTTCCTTTTTATCAGTAGGCTTACAGGCATCTACCAGTACACCGGTGGCAACTGTTCCTACTACAAGCGCTTTAATGGATTTTCTTCTGTCCATATGAGTATGTTTTATCCCATCTTGTTTGAAACGAGACGAGTGGATTTACAGATTTTGTTTTTTCATTTCATCAATGATGTATTCCGATGCACGCATAGATAAAGCAAGGATCGTCCAGGTGATATTTTTATCCGCCTGCGAGGTAAACTGACTTCCGTCTACACAGAACAAGGTTTTACAATCATGTGCCTGACTCCATTTATTCAATGCAGAAGTTCTTTTATCGTTACCCATACGTACGGTACCTGCTTCATGAATGATGTTGCCCGGATTGGCAAGACCATAATTATTAGTAGCATCATCATCGCCACCCCAGGTAATGATGGCCCCCATTTCATGCATGATCTCTTTGAAAGTCTCCTTCATGTGTTTCGCCTGCTTAATCTCATAATCTGAATGCGTAGTATGGAAACGCAAAACTGGGATACCGTATTTATCTACGACTTTTGGATCGATCTCACAATAGTTATCAATTCTTGGAACTGCTTCTCCTCTGCCTGCCATACCCACACCTGCCCCATAGAAAAAACGTACATCTTCTTTTAATGAAGCACCATAACCACCTGCATCTTTTTTAACCCCATTCACGGCATACTTACCATTCATGCCCTGCATACCAAAGCCAAATCCATAAGCAGGCTGACTCATACCACCCCAATATTCAATGTGATAACCACGAGGAAAATCTAATTTTTTATTATCCAGCCACCATGGCGTATACACATGCATACCACCAACACCATCTTCATTATATCGCTTGCGACCAAAGAGTTCGGGCAATACACCACCCAATGCAGCACCGGTAGAATCGTGCAGGTATTTACCTACCACATTACTACTGTTAGCTAATCCATTGGGATGTCTGGTAGATTTAGAATTGAGTAAGAGACGTGCTGTTTCACAAGCACTCGCTGCAAGAATCACCACACGACCGCTCACTTGGTATTCCATCATGTCTGTTTTATCGACATAAGAGATACCGGTAGCAATACCTTCGTTATTGGTAATCACTTCACGCGCCATTGCCTGAGTAATGACATCTACATTCCCTGTTCTTACCGCAGGTTGCACCAATGCAGAAGATGATGAGAAATCTGCAGCAGCTTTACAACTTCTACCGCATTGCGCACAGTAAAAGCACTCTCCTCTTTCTTTATTGATTTGTTTGGTAAGAATTGATAACCGGGAAGGAATTACCGGAACACCCACACCTGTTGCCGCTTTCTTGATCATCAACTCATGTAAACGTGGTTTGGGTGGCGGAAGAAAAATTCCATCCGGATCATTCTCTAATCCTTCCAATGAACCAAATACACCCAATAATTTATCGATCTTATCGTAATAAGGTTTTACATCGTCATAACTGATCGGCCAGTCATCTCCCAACCCATCAATACTTCTGCGTTTAAAATCTTTCGGACCGAAACGCAATGAAATTCTTCCCCAGTGATTGGTACGTCCACCGATCATACGGGCACGCCACCAATCCCATTTATCACTCCCTTCTGCCATGGTATAAGGCTCTCCATCAATTTCCCAACCCCAGAAGCAACCATCAAAATCGCCAAATGGACGAAACTTGGTACTGGCACCTCTACGTGGCGACTCCCATGGGTTTTTCAACTGAGAAGAGTGTTTGGCAGGATCATAATCTGCACCTGCTTCTAACAAACAAACTTTTAATCCGGCATTGGCCAATACATAAGCAGCCATACCACCACCCGCACCAGAACCTACGATCACAGCATCGTATTTCTTGGGTTGTTTTTTGATTTGAAGATCTCCCATGGAAATTTGAAAATTTGTCCGCCTTAGGCGGATGAAAATAATAAGAATCGAATCCGTCTCAAGATAAAGAAAAGATGATTTGAATGATTACAAACGTTGAACATAAGCCCAGGCTTTTTTGCCGGATCTTAAAATGACGGAGACGCGCTGATAATCTTCCACTTCGTATTGATCAGCGCTTTGCAGTTCTGCCTCGGTAACTTCAAATACCATTCCCTGAATAGACTGATCCTGATTGGCCGGAATGGCAATAGGATGAAACAACTGTTCACTGGTAGACAATACAGCCTCATTGGTAATCTCCAACTTTCCAAGTGTATAACCCACCAACTCATCCGGATGACCTTCCAATAATCTACCAAAAGACTCCAACTGAACTTTCGGTTTTTGAAGGGTTCCGTAAGAAAATAACCAGTGCGGCATTTGAAATTGTTTGGTGATAGTAAAGATAGGTTGGAAGGGGTATTTGTATGAAGGGAAATAGTGTTAGTTCAACCCAAGCATTTTTTGATCAATCGTAACAGTGAATTGAATTTTTGCTTGTAAAGCTTTAAACACTTTTATAATGGTATCTAAGGTTGCACTGTTTGCACTGCTTTCCAACTTTGATATTTGTGCTTTATGAACACCTACCAATTTACCCAATTGTTCTTGTGTAAGATTGCGATCCTGTCGAACTTTTTTGATCATTCGACTTACCAGTTCCATGCTGAGTTCATATTCATACTGCTCCTTGCCTTAGTACCTCTTTTTCCGATATAAGTATCTTTCATTTCGGAAAGGGTGTAGGTTTTGGATAATCTTTTGACCATATTGTTGATTTTAGAATTTTAATATACTCAATATATACGGTGACAAAATTATAGCGAAGTACTTCGCACAAGGCGATGTTATAATCTGCGGTGAAGTATAATGTAAATAATTGTGTAAATGATAGATCCTTCGTCGCATGCAATAACCTGTAGTTATTACTGCTCCTCAGGATGACGGGTAGACGGGACAAAAAGTGCGTGGAGGGAGAAAAAGCTATGGACGCTTTGCGCCATAGCTTTTTCTCCCTCCACGCACTGGTATATACACCCGTCATCCTGAGTTACGACCATGGGACAAGGAAAATA